>JAIRLY010000273.1 GCA_031259075.1 Dysgonamonadaceae bacterium
GTATTGGGCGACATTCGATACCCCACGCAATTTACAATACACAAAGATTCACTTTACACGGCAATTTGGGAGTTTAGCGCCGGTGAAGAGATGAGCCTGACTTTCCCCGCTTCCCGCGAATTGATTTTCGGAACCGATAAAAAGGAATCCGACCTGTATTTAGGTGAAATGTTTGAAAAAGATGATTGTATAAACACTTTTTATTCCGTTGATTCGGTTGTCATTCCCGAAAACGAATTTTTGGCAATTACAGAAACCGATTTGTACCGGCGCAAAGGAAGTTCCTTTATGATCGACAAAATCAATTCCGATACTTATTACCGGCGAACCGGCAATTCGTATCAATTGGTTTTCAACACCGATTATCCGATGGAATCATTGGCGAATGTATTTATTACCCGGCAAATCCCCCATTCACAGGTTTTACGTATTACCCACCGAATGTATGGCGGCTTTACGCCCGAATTTACCATTCCGTTGAATCGTATTTTCTGCCTGTTCGACGATGGCTTTTCCACCTATTGCCTGTTGCAGCGAACGGACAAAAACCGCGCACAACTGTCGGTTGTATTGCACAACAGCGATTTCAATTACATTCATTTGTTGCAGATTAAAACGCCAAGAGGACAAGTTGCAATAGCCAATGGTGTTCTGACGGCTGATCTATATACGAATATTCCACTGCATAATCTCAAAAACTTATTTCAACAATAAAAAAATAAAAAAGATATGAAACGAAAAAAACTACTTTATTTGCTTGTTCTATACTTGCTGAGCGTACAAGCCGGCAATGCACAACTCGAAGCCGTCAAATTGGTAATTACCGACGGCATCCGCAACGAAAAACTGAAACAGACGATAGAACAAAATATTTCTGGATTTCTGTATGCCTGTAATACGGCTGTTATTAATGATAAAAAGATTGAATTAGATAAACAGGCAACGACGAATGATGCCCGCAAGCGCTTTTTGTCGATATGGAATGCCAGTCCGATAGCTTGTTCTGTATCTACTTTGGAGCGAAAATGCCTGATTCGTCCTGCCGGAGGTTATCAGATCCGCGACATTCCGGTAACCATGTACGAAGCGCCCGAAGATGAGCAAAATCAAGAAATTGTGATCAACCTCACTGCCGATGGAAAAATAGATGATGTTTTCATTCCAATTACTCAATATGTCGATTTGATAAGTTCAGGCGAAACAACGGAAGATATCAGCCTGCGAATGATGGTACTGGATTTTGTTGAAAATTACCGGACAGCCTACAACCGGAAAGAAATAGATTTTATAGAAGCGGTTTTTAGCGACAATGCCATTATCATAACCGGAAAGGAAATCAAACAAAAACCCAAATCGGATGCAGCATTACGATCTTCTTTATCTTCCTCACAAATCGAATATCAGGTAAAAAACAAGACACAATACATTTCCTCGCTAAAAAGGATATTCAAAAAAAACAGATATATTAATGTCGCCTTTGATGAAATTAGGGTGCTTCAACACGAAAACCACCCTCAAGTGTATGGCGTAACATTGAAGCAAGACTGGCGTTCGGGAAATCATACCGAGAACGATTATATGGATATCGGTTATGTGTTCTTGCTGATTGATTTCCGTGACGAAGAATTCCCGCTCATTCATGTCCGTACATGGCAACCGGAGAAATACATATTAAACAGGGATGAAGTATTCCAAATAGGCGATTTCGATTTAAACAGATTTTAATCATTATAAAATACATTTTATGAAAACGAAAATATTATTCATACTGCTTTTAAGTACGGTAAATGCATGGGCGCAACGAGAACTGGAAATAGAAGACCGGTCGAAAGATAGAGCTGTTTTTGGAGGAACAGGCAACGAAGCCTGCGTTACTGTTTCCGCTCCACAAAATATCAAACCGTTCTTCCTCTCACAGAACGAACAGAAAACTCCGGCGAAAATAGATTCGATAGGAACGGACGTCAATTATCACCTCGTTTTTGATGCAAGTCCAGGTAGAGAAAGGCGGGAAATCGCAATTTATGTAAATGGATATACTCCGGTTCCCTTAAAATGGACGCTTTCGCCGAAACAACAACTGAATTATTATATTTTCGACAGAGATTCGATTCTTGACAATTGTTACAACCAATTGATGCGGGAAGGCATGAATTTACTCAAAAGCGGTATGTACGAGGATGCAAGGCAAAAATATGAATCGGTAAAAGGCTGTTCCAAAATAGAAGATGAAGCGAAAGTGGACAACCAAATCGCTTTGATTGATTCCGTTTTACTTTGGCGCAACATAGCCGACGCCGATTTTGACCGTTCCAATTATGCCGGCGCCATTGAAAATTTCCAGAAGATATTTATAAAAAATCCAAGTGATGAATATATCAAAAACCGTCTGGCAGACGTGCGGATAAAACAACGGGAAGATTGTGCGGTTACGTTCAGAATGGCGGAAAGTTATTTTGAAAAAAAGGACTACAAACAGGCACAATCGCTTTATGAAAAAATCATTGCCCGATCATGTAACGAATCCTCCCAAGCATTGGAAAAATTGCACCATATCGAACTTACGAAAGAGTTACCTCATGCTTTAACGTATGAATTTTCGAAAAATACGGCGATAGGTCTTTCTACCGGAAATTATAAAGAGCATAAGTCGTCCGGTTATTTCACCCTTCGCTTGAATGTAGATTTATTTGAATTGGTACGCACCAAGGGCGATGAGCAACTAAGACCGGAACTCAATGTGTCTTTCGGATGGACATTAAAACTTGTCAAACCGGTTTGGATATTTTTTGGTCCCGGTTATACCGGTGTGGGAGAATACAAACCTGAAAGCGAAGAAGAAACCGGCGAAAACGAAGAAACAAAACTGTCTCTGAAAATCAATCATGCCGTTTCTCCGGAAATCGGACTTTTAGGAAAAATCAAAATTACGGATGAAATCGGAATTGTAATGCGATACACCTTTCAGTATCGTTTTGCTTTGGAAAAAGAAAGCATTGATCACATCGGTCAAACGAGACATGTTCTGGGGATTGGATTTTGTTTTTAGCAACTTTGTATTTACATAAAGCGGGTATTCTTTTTTCGTACATTTATTAAAAATTGTTGAACGTATCAGAGACAAAAATTAACATTATATAAACTTACTTATTTTATGAACAAATCATTTACTGTTTTAAGTATTATACTGTTTATTGTTTCGGTAAACAGTTCGAAACTACATGGGGCGGAGATTACTACGTTTCCCTATATCGAAAGTTTTGAATTTGAAAACATCGAAACCTCAGCTTGGACTCAATATCGACTCGAAGCAGAAGCGGATAAAAGCTGGAACATTTCTAACGCCGGTTTTTACGTAAGAACAGGTCTTCGTTCGCTTTGCCACGACAAGACGGAAAAGAACGCCGACAACTGGCTGGTTTCTCCCCAAATACACATTCCGGAAGATGCAGTCTATCTTCTTTCTTTTTGGACGGTTGACCAATTGTACAATTATGCAACCGGAAAGAACACCCTTTATATTTCCCGGGGCAGCCCTGACCCTGCGGATGGAGACTTTGAAAAAAGATTGGATATTCCGGTAAATATTCCGGATTGGGAAAAATTTCATACGGTATTAGATTCGTATGCAGGAAAAGACATTTACCTTGCTTTTCGTTACGAAGGGACTAATTCGCACCGATGGTATGTAGAAGATCTGAGCATTATCCGTTTACTTCCTTTGGATGCCGGAGTTACGGAAATAAGTAGCCCTGCAAGCGAAACCAACCTCACAAACAGCGAAACCGTTACGGTGAAAGTGAAAAATTTCGGTTCGCAGACCTTAACCAATGTTTCGGTAGGCTTTGAAGTAAACGGCGTTCCGGTCGTTCCCGAACTCATTCCGGAAAACATAGCATCCCTGTCTGAGGTTTCTTATACTTTCTCTGCGAAAGCCGATTTGTCGATTGCCCGTATTTACTCGATTAAAGCCTATACCACTTTGACCGGCGATGAGGATGCTGCGAATGATACAACCACTTTGCACGTAGAGAATTTCGGCGATTGCCAAACCCATTCAACGTTCCCGTTTACGGAGGGATTTGAAGACAATAGAGTTTATTCTTGCTGGAGTATCTATAATCGAGACGACAACGACGACGTGAATTGGAGCATAAACCAATTGCAGCCGCGAACAGGCAAACGAGCCATTCATCATTCTTACAGCTATCATGAAGAGGGATGGTTAGTAACGCCTAAAATGCGTATTCCGGCTACCGGCGTTTACGAACTTTCTTTTTGGTCGTACAACAGAGATCCTTCTCTTTATAACTATAGTTCCACGAGATACGGGAAAAATTCGGTATTGATTTCGGAAGGAAGCGGCAACCCTGCCGATGACGATTTTCACGAAGTATGGTCACCGACGTCCGTAACCGAATCATGGGTAGAAACAGTTATCCCGTTAGCCGGTTATGCAGGGAAAGAAATCTATATTGCTTTCCGTTGTGAAAACCACGATGCACATATATGGTATATCGACGATGTAAGTATTTTCAACCTTCCTGTTTACGACGCCGCCCTCACAGCAATAACCGCCCCTGCAAAGGGGAAAAACCTTGCGAATGAAACCGTTACCATTAAAGCAAAAAATACCGGTTACGAAACGCTTACCGGTGGGCTTCCTGTCCGGTTAGAAGTAAACGGACAGGTTGTCGCCACCGAAACAATTCCGGGTCCGATAGACTCCAAACAGGAAGTAACTTATTCCTTCTCCGCCAAAGCCGACCTCTCGGAAGTGAAACGGCACACCATCAAAGTATATACGCTTCTGGAAGAAGATGCAAATCCGGAAAACGATACCTTGAGCGTGAACGTGATTAACTACGGAACCGGCGTTATTACTGCGTTCCCTTATACACAAGGCTTCGAAAACGACGAAGACCTTTTCCTTTGGACTCAAGAAACTACCGACAGGAATACAATCTGGCGCTACCGGTCAGGCGCTGAATTTGGGAATTTGACCGACAAGCCCCACAGCGGATTGCGAAATGCTTATTTTTATTCCGAATATAGTTCCGGAGCGACCTGCAAATTGATCACTCCCGTGTTGAATATTAACGCCTTAGTCTCTCCTGTGCTGAAATTCCGGTACGGAAAGGAAAAGTATTACAACTATTCCGGACCGGATGAATTGAAAGTCTATTATAAAGATTCAAAAACAGCTTCGTGGAAAAAACTGTTTGAAGATAAAACGGAAAAAACAGAATGGACGGAAACGATTATCGAATTACCCAATCCGTCCGAAGAATATTACATTGCTTTTGAAGGTACTGCCCGGATTGGAAGCGGGATTGTACTGGACGATGTGGAGATAACTACGGCTCTCAATAACGACGTTGCTCTTACCGCACTGGTAAATCCGACAACGAATATAAACCTCTCTAACAACGAAACGATAACCATCCGGCTGAAAAACATGGGAACGCAAATGCTTACAACTGTTCCGGTACATTTGAAAGTAGATGAACAACCGGCGATCAGCGAAACGATTTCCCGTAACATTTCTACATTTGAAGAAATTGAATATACATTCGATACTCCGGTCGATCTTTCGGAAGAGAAAATCTACCGGATTGAAATTTATCTCGACCTTCCCGGAGACGAGTACCGGAAAAACGATACCTTGATTGTAGAAATAGAAAATTATGGAAATAAAGCCATAATGGGACGTGAACCTGCTTTTACGTCTTGCGACGTTATTTTTGTAGACGAGGGAGTAAACCAAAAATATTTCAGCGAGAAAGATACTTTGACAGTTACCTTTTACCCTTCGGAAACAGGCAAGCGGGTAAAAGCCGAATTTACTGCTTTCCATACACAGCCTTTCGAAATGTTTATGGGAATGCCGATTTATGGAGATACCCTGTTTGTATACGACGGAAATATCTTGGAAGAGAAATACAAAATTGGGGCGCTTTCGGGCGATTTGAACGAAAATCTTCCGGCTTCGTTTATATCACATGCCACCGACGGATCATTGACCTTTGTATTCGGAAAAACAGATGCAATTCCACAAGACGGTTGGGAAGCGTTAATTTCCTGCATTACGCCCGATCCTTACGACGCCGGCGTGATCGCTGTTTTATCGCCGCTCAAAGGAGGCGATGATCAAGCGCCGGTAAGCATTGAGATAAAAAACAACGGCGGCGAACCGCTTTCGTCCGTCAACGTAGCTTGTCGTTTCAAGAACGGCGAACCGTTTACCGGACAATATACGGGAACGATTCCTCCGGGTGAAACGGTTGAATACACATTCGCACAAAAAGTGGACGTATCGTCGTTTGACGATGATTATACCGTCGAAGCTTACACCTTGTTGGATAACGACAGCGACCATAGCAACGACACGGCTTCCGTTCGTTTCGTATACCGGAAAAATATCGTATTGCAGGGCTATCGTTCGGATTTGCCGGTTGAGCAAAGAGGCGGCGTATTTTTCAACTCCAGCGAACCGGCGGTTGTAACGCCGATTCGGTCATTACAAGACGGTAATAACCTTATCTGTGCCGGGGAACGCGCCGGCGATTTCATCTATCTGTATTCATACAGCCTGTCTGTCGCTTATACGGTTAATTTCATGAAATTGACAAAAGATTGGGAATTTGTATCCCAAAGCGTGGTATCCGATGTTTCCGCATGGCCCATTGAGATGGCTTACGACCATGCGACGAATACCCTTTATGCGCTTACTTATCCGGGGGGCGGATCAATCCTGTACACTGTTGACAGGACTACCGGAAATATGACGCTGTTTACTTCAATTGAGAATGAATACCTGATCGGGCTTGCCTGCCACTCCGGCTACTTATATGCCGTGACCGTTTGGGGCGACGTCATTGCCATTCACTTGCAAACAAAGGAAATTTACCTTGTTTGCAGTACCGGGATTTTTGCTCCTTATATCCAGTCCCTTGCCTGCGATCCGCAATCCGGAAGATTATTCTGGGCGATGAAAAGTGAATTTTCGGGCCGTTTAATTGAAATTGATCCGGCAACAGGCAAGTGGTTTGATTATGGACGGATAGGAAAAGATGCTCAAATCATCGGATTGCATGTGTCTTCGACAGAAACGGACATTGCCGTTCCGCCGGTAGACAATTCATTCATTACCGTTTATCCTAATCCTTCCGACGGACAGGTAACGATTTTGAATGTTCCGGAAAAATCTACCATCCGCCTGTTGGATTTATCGGGAAAAATCATCGAAACTCGTACCGGCTTAAGCGGCAAAGTAGAATTGAACCGGAAACTTCATCCGGGCGTTTATTTTATCCGGATTGAAAATAACGGGGAAAAAGTTGTCCGTAAGCTAATTATTAAATGATAAATAATTGAAAATTAATAAATTGTAACAAGACATCCCTATGTAAAAACGATATTATCAATTATATTCCGGTCTGCCTTTTTGTTAAGGTTAATGATAAGCTGTTCACGACACATCATCAATTCGTTTTTCAGTACGGAAGAGTTCAATTTTATATAAAGCACTCTGTTTTTGACAAATAAATTAGTTGTATAACGGCTGATAGCGGGATTCATTCCGTTCCAATAATTAATCAACCGAATTTCGGCCATTTTATCTGCCATTTGAGGATTATTTTCAAAAAAATCATCCAACAGTTTTCCTATGGATTGTGAATGGGTACGTTTCATTCTTTAATTACTCCTTTTTCTACTTGAAATAATTTATAATCGTGCGGTATTCCGGACAGAATTTCGTCCAGATATTTCCGGTTTGTATCAGTAATAAATATTTGTCCGAATTCCGGTTGTATCACCAATTTAATGATGCGTTCCACTCGTTTGGCGTCTAATTTATCGAATAAGTCGTCTAATAATAAAATAGGTGTAGACGATCCTTTTTCGACCAAAAAGCGAAATTGAGCTAATTTTAAAGCAATCAAATACGTCTTATTTTGTCCTTGCGAGCCTATTTTACGTATCAAGTATTTATCCAACAAAAAATTAAAATCATCTTTATGAATTCCTGCGCTCGTATATCCAAGTATTTTATCGCGTTCTCTTCGTTCGGATAATAAAGAAGCAGTCGACGCATTATCCAATTGAGATTCATACTTTAAATCAACCGTTTCGTATTCATTTCCGATCATATTATAATACAGTTTAAATAGCGCGAGAAAACCATCCATAAAATTTTTTCGTTTTTCATAGATTATTTTTCCGGAGAAATCCATTTGTTCCTCCCATATTTCAAACAATGCATTATCGTTTTTATTTTCTTTTAACGGATTTTGAGATTTCAACAGGGAATTGCGCTGCTGCAAAGCTTTATTATAATAAATAAGCGAATGTAGATACTCTTTATCATATTGACTGATTAAGATATCCACAAATTTTCGTCGTTCTTCGCTTCCTCCTTGTATCAACTCTGTATCGGCAGGAGAAATCATGACAACCGGAATTAAACCAATGTGTTCGGAAAGACGCTCGTATTCTTTTTTGTTCCGTTTAAAAACTTTTTTTTGTTTCCTCTTTATACCGCAATAGATTTCCTCTGTTTCCTCTCCGTCTTGATAATATCCCTGTATAACTGAAAAATCCACATCATGCCTTATCAATTGTGTATCGGCGAGATTAGTGTAATTTTTGGTAAAGGAAAGATAATACAGTGCATCCATGAGATTGGTTTTTCCCATACCGTTATTTCCAAAAAGGCAATTCATTTTAGGGGAAAAAGAAAGTTCAGCCTCCTCGATATTTTTGAAATTCAATATAGATATTTTATTGATAATCATACGAAAACAATGAATTTATGTTTTTTCCGACAGTTCCAACCAACGTTGCGATTTTTCGTCCAACTCCTTTATCAATTGTCCAATCCGCTGCGATTTCCGCAACAGGTCTTCTCCTGATAAAATACCGGTTGACAACTCTTTTTCCAATAATGTTTGTTCAGCTTCTAATGCAGGAATTTCTTTATCTAATGTTTTCAGTTCTTTTTTTTCGTTGAAAGATAATTTTTGTTTTACGCTCGAAGATTTATTTCTCTCATTCTTTGCATTTCTCTCGTTTTTTTCATTCTTTGCATTTCCTCCACTCTTTTCATTTTCCATCCGATACTGAGTATAGTTGCCCGGAAAATCCTTGATAGCACCTTGGCTTTTGAATACCAACAAATGATCGACGACCTTATCCATAAAATAACGGTCGTGCGAAATCACTATCACGCAACCTTTGAATCCGGTCAGGTATTCTTCCAATATATTCAGGGTAATAATGTCCAGATCGTTGGTAGGCTCGTCCAATATCAGAAAATTCGGATTTTTCATTAATACCGTACAAAGATACAAGCGTCGCTTCTCACCTCCACTCAATTTGTGTACGTAATTGTGTTGTTTCTCAGGCGTAAAGAGAAAATACTGAAGAAATTGAGAAACCGTCGTTTTTTTCCCATTCCCCAAATCTACTACTTCGGCAACCTCGCGCACTACATCAATGACTTTTATTCCTTCGTCGAATAGCAAGCCATCTTGGCTGTAATATCCGAAAACGACGGTTTCGCCAATATCAAAACCGCCTTTATCGGGCTGTTCTTGTCCTATCAGCATTTTGATAAAAGTAGATTTGCCGACGCCGTTGTTTCCGACAATCCCCATTTTTTCGTAGCGTGAAAAAACATAATTGAAATCTTCAACAATCTTGACATTTCCAAAACTTTTATATACATGTTGCGCTTCGAATATTTTATTTCCTATATAAGAAGCCTTTACATCTAAATTCACATTCTCTTGCGTTCTTGTTTGTTGAATCTTTTTTTCCAATTTACAGAAAGAATCAATTCGTGATTTAGCTTTGCCTGCTCGTGCTTGCGGTTGTCGGCGCATCCATTCCAACTCTTTTTTAAAAAGGTTACCGGCACGGTCGAGTTCTTTATTTTGAGCGTCTATCCGTTCTTGCCGTTTTTCGAGATAATAATTATAATTTCCTTTGTATGAATAGAGTTGATTATTCTCCATTTCGATGATTCCGGTACAAACTCTGTCCAGGAAATAGCGATCGTGAGTAACCATCAGGAGCGTACGGCTACCACGGGAAAGATAATCTTCCAACCATTCAATCATTTCCAAATCCAGGTGATTCGTCGGCTCGTCCAAAATTAGTAAATCCGGCTCGGTAACCAGCACATTGGCAAGCGCGATTCGTTTGATCTGCCCGCCTGATAATTCTTCTACTTTTTGATTGAAACCGGTAATTTTGAAACGGGTAAGTATTTGCTTTGCAAGTAATTCATTTTCAGGAGATCCGCAAACTTGCAAAACGGTCATTCCCGGCGGAAATACCGGATTTTGATCCAAATATCCTACTTTTAAATTTTTCCTGTAAACAATTTCACCGGAATCATAATTTTCTTTTCCGGTAATAATATTCAGCAATGTAGTTTTACCGGTCCCGTTCTTAGCAATCAGTCCGATACGTTGTCCTTCTGCGATGCCCAATGAGATATTTTTAAAAAGAAGCAAATCGCCAAAAGATTTCGTAAGATTATCAACTTGTAAATAGGATATCATAATTTATATTTTACCACAAAGTTAAAAAAAATGTCTAATTTTGCACGCATGAAAATCACAGTTTCCGTAATAAATGATTTGGTTACAGACCAACGGGTGCACAAAGTTTGTACTACACTTTCTCAAAACGGACAGGACGTAAAATTGGTGGGCCGGAAATTTCGCAAAAGCGAAACGGTAAATCGAATATACAGAACCGACCGGATGCGTTTATTTTTCAATACGTCATTCTTTTTTTATGCGGAATACAATATCCGTTTATTCTTTTACTTGTTATTCGACAAAACCGATTTGTATCTTTCCAACGATACGGATACGCTTATCGCGAATTATTTAGCATCGCGAATCCGACGGAAACCGTTAGTGTTCGACGCTCACGAAATGTTTCCGGAGGTACCGGAAGTTGTCGACCGGAAATTTTTACGCCTGTTTTGGACAAAGATAGAAGATTGGATTTTTCCAAGACTTAAGTATTCATATACCGTTTGTCAATCCATTGCAACCGTTTACAATAATAAATATCATTTGAATATGCAAGTAGTCCGCAATATTCCTTTTGCCGGACAACTGCCTGTATCTCAGCCGCCCTTTGACGCCAAAGGAAAAAAAATACTTTTGTATCAAGGCGCTGTCAATGTAGGACGAGGAATTGAATGGATTATTGATGCGATGCCTTATTTAAACGATTTCATTTTTTATGTGGTTGGAGATGGAGATATAACCGGTAAATTAAAAGATAAAGTAAATAATCTAAATCTGAACGATCGAGTTGTTTTTACAGGAAGAGTTCCTTTTGAAAAACTTTCCGCTTACACCGAATGTGCGGATATTGGTGTAAATCTTCTCGAAAACAGAGGCTTGAACTATTACTATTCGCTCCCTAACCGGATATTCGATTATATTCGTAAAAATGTCCCTGTATTGGCAAGTGATTTTCCGGAAGTCCGGAATATTGTTGCACATTATAATATTGGAAAGCTTGTAGATAATACCGATCCTTTATTTCTGGCAAACGCCGTCAAACAATTAATCGCACAAGGAAAAAACGATGCCGGATTTTCCGCCGCTAATGCCGAATTAACATGGGAAAACGAATCGAAAACCTTGCTTCGGATTATAGAACAAGCATCAACTACTTGCATCGTTTCTACAACTCCTAAGAGATGCAAAGGATTGCTCTGATATACACATATCAATTCCTTTTCAAAAAATTTAAAAATACCATAATAATATTCTATATTTGCATTCTGTTCTAAAATTATATTTGTGGAAGAAGAAATCAAAAAAGCGTATGAAATAATCAGGAAGGGAGGCGTTATTCTCTATCCGACCGATACGATTTGGGGAATTGGATGCGACGCCACACAGCCCGAAGCCATAAAAAGGATATATGAAATAAAAAAACGTGCGGATTCCAAATCGATGTTGGTTTTAATTGATACTCCGGCCTGTTTGGATTATTATGTGAAAGAGCTTCCCGATATTGCTTTCGATTTGATTGAATACTCCGATAAACCGTTGACCATTATTTATTCGGGAGCGCGAAATGTAGCGTCCGATTTAATCGCTCCGGACGGAACGTTAGGGATTCGCGTGACAAAAGAAGAATTTTCCCGAAGATTGTGCCAGCGATTAAAAAAGCCATTGGTTTCTACCTCCGCTAATATCAGTAAACAACCCGCCCCTGCTTGCTTTTCGGAAATTAAGGATGAGATTATTCATTCGGTAGATTATGTTGTAAATTACAGACGAGAAGAAACTCAAAAAGCGAAACCATCCGGTATTATTCGACTGAGTATGGGAGGGCTGATAAAAATAATCCGTGAATAAGTAAATGAAAAAAATATCTTTAATAATTAAATATCTCATTTCCGATTTTTTAACAGCCGCTTTAGCGTGGTTTATATTCAACATTGTGCGGTATTATTTGCTTGCACAATACAACGGATTTGAAACTTTAGAAATTTTCATGGGTTTCGAACATGTATTGAGAGGCCAAATACTTATCCCTTTCGGATGGTTGATACTCCATTATTATTCAGGATATTACAACAAACCGTTTGAAAAATCACGTTTATCCGAATTTTTTACGACTTTTCAAATCGCTTTCGTCGGAACGACAGGAATATTTTTTACTGTATTATTAAAGAATCTACCGGGTTCTTTTCGCATTTATTACGAACAGTTTACCTATTTATTTCTACTCTCTTTCCTGCTTACTTACACAGGAAGACTGTTTATCACAATGCAAACTACACGCAAAATCCGAAACCGAAGCCGGTCGATTAAAGCCTTTATCTTGGGAAACGGTGAAAAAGCGCAAGAAATAAAAAAAGAGATAGAAAAACCGTATGATGCTTTGGGATATACCATTCAAGGTCTTATAAATACATCGCCTGTTATTTCCAATAATAGAAAAATACAATTGCCTACGGTCGGAAATATGGATAATTTGGAAATGCTTATTAAAGAATATAAAGTAGAAGAACTGATTGTATCGTTGGATTCCGAAAATAATGACGAACTTTTAAAACTGCTTTATTCACTATATAAATATAAATTGCCGATTAAATTGCCGGTTAATTATTCCAAATTACTGACCGGAGGAATGAATGTGAAAACCATTGCCGGAATTCCGCTAATCGACATAACTGCTAATAATTTTTCAGAAGCTGAAAAAAATATTAAATACAGTTTAGATAAATTGATTTCCGTATTTGTTTTATTACTTTTGTTTCCGGTCTATATCTATTTGATGATTCGGGTAAAATCGGATTCTTCCGGGCCGGTATTTATCAAACAAGAACGAATTGGTTTTGGAGGCAAACCATTTAAAATATATAAATTTAGAACAATGATAGAAGAAGCCGAAAAGAACGGACCTTCATTATCTTACGCGGACGACAATCGAATAACCCCCTTTGGAAGAAAAATGAGAAAGTACCGCTTAGACGAACTTCCGCAGTTTTGGAATGTATTAAAAGGAGATATGTCGCTGGTGGGGCCTCGTCCCGAACGGAAATATTACATTGATAAGATTGTGAAAGAAGCTCCCTATTTCTATCTTTTTCACAATGTCAGGCCCGGAATTACTTCCTTGGGAATGGTGAAATTCGGTTATGCATCCAACGTAAAACAGATGATCGAACGCATGCAATACGACAGATTGTATTACGAAAGCATGTCGCTGGGCTTAGATGTAAAAATATTAATTTACACAATAAAAACAATAATTACCGGAAAAGGCATTTAACTCGCAGAATAACAATGATATGAAAATAAAAACCGGATTTGATTACGTACTTAACTGGAGGGAAAAATACATTAAAGAAAGACATTTCATCCTCATTCTTAGTTTGATGGTAGGTATTTTATCGGCAATTGCAGCGATTGTACTTAAAAATACAATTCATTTTATCCAACATCTGTTAATGGAAAAAATTGACGCCGGTAATGCCAATTGGCTGTATTTAGTTTGTCCGGTGATCGGAATTTTACTTTCCGGTTTATTTGTCAAATACATTGTTAAAGACGATATTGGGCATGGAGTCACCAAAATTCTTTATGCTATCTCACAACGGAAAAGTCGTATAAAAACGCACAATACATGGTCGTCTTTAGCGGCAAGTTCGGTTACCATCGGATTTGGAGGTTCGGTAGGAGCGGAAGCGCCTATCGTTTTAACCGGCTCGGCTATCGGCTCTAATTTAGGACGATTGTTCAAAATGGAACAAAAAACCTTAATGCTTTTGGTAGGTTGTGGAGCGGCAGGCGCTATCGCCGGCATTTTTAAAGCGCCTATTGCAGGACTCCTTTTCACCATCGAAGTATTGATGCTCGATTTAACCACCGCATCCGTTCTTCCACTCTTGATTTCTTCCGTATCGGCCGCTTGCGTTTCTTATATTTTCACAGGAACGGAAGCCCTGTTCAAATTCAGTCAAACGGAAGTTTTTGCAATGGAAAGAATTCCCTATGTACTCCTTATGGGTGTAATTTGTGGACTAATCGCCCTGTATTTTACACGCTCGATGATTTGGATTGAAGGAATATTTCGCCGATTGAAAACAACATTTTGGAAAAAATATCTCTTGGGAGCTTCCATGCTAAGCATCCTTATCTTTTTGCTCCCTCCTCTTTACGGCGAAGGTTACGACACGATCGGAAATTTGATTAACAATCACTACGATGAATTATTAGACGGAAGCCCGTTTTATATGTTTCAAGATAATTTTTGGGGTATGTTCATTTTCATGTTGTTAATTATCTTCCTGAAGGTCTTTGCTTCGAGCGCAACCAATGGCGGAGGCGGATGTGGCGGAATATTTGCACCTTCTTTATTCTTAGGATGTATTGTCGGCTTTGTGTTTTCACACACTTGCAATCACTTGATTCCTTTTTTACCGGCGAACCATTTACCGGAAGAAAATTTTGCATTAATGGGAATGGCCGGAATGATGGCGGCGGTCATGCATTCTCCGTTGACGGCCGTTTTCTTGATTGCCGAACTAACCGGCGGATTCGACTTGTTCTTACCTCTGATGATTATCGCCATTAGCGCTTATTTTACGATTCTGCTTTTCGAAAAACACAGTATCTATTCTATCCGGCTGGCGCAAAAGGGCGAACTGCTGACACATGATAAAGATAAAGCCGTATTGACATTGTTGGATGCAAATACGGTCATTGAAAACGATTTTATATCTATTCTTCCCGGTATGACTTTAGGAGACATGGTTAAAGTAATTGCCAAATCCCGCCGAAATGTATTTCCGGTTACCGACAAAAACAATATTTTAAGAGGAGTAGTGCTTTTAGACAATATTCGCAACATCATGTTTCGTCCGGAGTTATACGATCGGTTTAACGTTAAAAAATTCATGATTTCTCCACCGGCAAAAATCAATATTTCGCTGCCTATGGACAAAATCATGCAACTGTTTGAAGATACAAAAGCATGGAATCTTCCGGTGATAGACGATGAAGGGCATTATCTGGGATTTATATCCAAATCGAAAATCTTCAATGCGTACAGAGAAGTGTTGCAGGAAAATTTCTCCGAAGACAATTAACCCCGACATTCGCATTACAGAACCGGCGATCTGTACAGTGCGTCGGCTTATTTCAATGCCTCCGATCCTCCGATAATATCCAACAATTCGCTGGTAATGGCTTGTTGTCGTTGTTTATTGTATTGAATGGTAAGGTCTGCCAAGATTTCCGTCGCATTATCGGTTGCAATTTGCATCGCAACTACTCTGGCTGCTTGTTCGGCTGCTGCCGAATCCAACAAAACAGCATATATTTTACTATGCAGCGATTTGGGAATCAAAGACCGTAAAACAGTATCTTTATCCGGTTCCACAATGTAATCCGTTTGAATAGCAAAACCATTTGATTGGACGGGTGTTAAACAAATAGGAAGGTATTGCTCTTCGGTCGTAACCTGCGAAGCCGTACTTTTATAATGATTATATATCAATTCGACTTGATCGATCTTGTGATGCAAAAAATCTTGAATGATTGCATCGGAAACCTGTTTCGCTCTTTCAAAATAAGGTTTGTCCATTAATCCGATATAGCTTCCCATCACCTTGAACGGAAAATTCATTTTGCGAACCGCTTCTTCTATTTTTTTTCCGACAGGATAAATTTCAATATCACCGGCGTTCAAATGATTGTATTTATTCAGCATTTCTTTAAGCGATCGTTGTATATTCGAATTGAAAGCGCCGCATAAACTGGAATTGGACGAAAGCGCCACAATCGCAACCCGTTTTATTTCTCTTTTCTCAGCCAAATTGGAATCGAAATCGGAAATCGACGAGAGAAAAGAATCGAGCATCTCGTCCAATCGCTGTTGATAAGGCAAGAAACGATCGATTTGATACTGGGCTTTCCGCAATTTGGCGGAAGCCACCATCTTCATCGCAGATGTAATTTTCTGTGTAGATTTAACAGAAGAAATCTGAGCTTTTATTTCCTTTAATGAAGCCATGCAATATCAGCCGCTATTTTTTTCAATTTTTCTTCCACTTCTTCATTCAAAATACCTTGTTTGAGCACATTCAAAACATCTTCACGGTGTTTCATTTTTAAGACGTCTCGAAAAGCGACTTCGAAATCGCGTATTTTTTCTACCGGAACGCCGGACAATAAACCTTGCGTACCTGCATATATACTTGCGATTTCCTCTTCAACGGGAATCGGTTTGTATTGCGGTTGAATCAATAATTCCGCATTTTTACGGCCTTTGTCCAGTGTGGCCAGCGTAACCGCATCCATATCGCCTCCAAATTTAGTAAAGGCTTCCAATTCACGATATTGAGCTTGATCGGTTTTCAAAGTACCGGCTACTTTTTTCATCGCTTTGATTTGAGCGTTACCTCCCACACGCGACACGGAAATACCCACATTCACTGCCGGCCGGATACCGGCATTGAACAATCCGGTTTCAAGGAAAATCTGACCATCGGTAATTGAAATCACATTGGTAGGAATATAAGCGGAAATATCTCCGGCTTGTGTTTCGATAATGGGAAGGGCTGTGAGAGAACCGCCTCCTTTAACTCTCTTTTTCAGGTTTTCCGGCAAATCATTCATTCCGGAAGCAACGGAGTCGTTATCAATGATTTTCGCCGCCCGTTCCAATAACCGAGAGTGAAGATAAAAAATATCACCCGGATAGGCTTCACGTCCGGAAGGCCTGCGAAGAATCAAAGAAACTTCCCTGTAAGCAACGGCCTGTTTGGATAAATCGTCGTAGATAACCAAAGCATGCCGTCCGGTATCGCGGAAAAATTCACCGATAGCAGCGCCTGCGAAAGGAGCGTAAAATTGCAAAGCCGCAGGATCGGAAGCCGTTGCAATCACGACAACGGTGTACTCCAAGGCTCCGTATTCTTTTAAGGTATTGACGATACCGGCTACAGTAGAGCCTTTTTGCCCGATTGCAACATAAATGCAGTACACCGGATCGCCTGCTTCGTAATTGGCTCTTTGATTGATAATCGTGTCGATACCGATAGCTGTTTTACCGGTTTGCCGATCGCCGATGATTAATTCCCGCTGTCCTCGACCAATAGGGATCATGGCGTCTATGGCTTTAAGCCCTGTTTGTAGCGGCTCATTTACAGGTTGGCGAAAAATCACTCCCGGAGCTTTTCGTTCCAAAGGCATATCTATCAATTCGCCGGAGACAGGGCCTTTGCCATCCAAAGGTTGACCCAACGGATTGACGACTCGTCCCAACATACCTTCTCCCATCGGAATGGAAACGATCCGCTTGGTTCGTTTCACATTGTCACCTTCTTTGATATTGTCAGTAGGCCCAAAAAGAACCGCACCAACATTATCTTCTTCCAAATTCATCACAACAGCCATTTCGCCGTTGTCGAATTGAAGAAGCTCGCCTGCTTCAGCATTGCTCAGTCCAAAAATACGGACTACTCCATCACTTACTTGTAATACTTTCCCGACTTCTGCAAATTTGATGCGCGTATCAATGCCTTCCAATTGCATTTTTAGGACGTCCGAGACTTCACTTGCTTTTATATTATTCATAATTCGTAACTCATAATTCGTAATTGTTCTTTGACGCTTGCGTCCAATCGTTTATCATCTATTTCCAAAATAAATCCGCCGATGATATCCGGATCTGTTTTTGTTTGAAACTCTATTTGGTTTGTGGTTTCCTTGGAAATAATCAGGGCAAGCGCCTCTTTTATTTTTTCGTTTGCCGGTTCAACCGTAGTCAACCGAGCAATTACAATGCCTTTAGCCTTCCGGTATACGTTATCGTACATCAAAGCGATGTTTTCCATATAACCGGCTCTCCCATTGTTTACCACCATGCGAAAAATTTGCTTTAATATTTCGTGGATATGAACTCCGGAAGCTGTAATGAGAATATGTACTTTCTGCTCACATAAAATGGTGGGATCGTTCATCACTTTCCGCAAGGCAGGGTAATCTGCAAAACTTTTTGTCAAGACTTGCATTTCTTTCCACAAAACCGTTTCATTTCCTCTTTCGGAAGCGTATCCGTAAATTGCTCGTGCGTAACGGGTTGAAATCATGATTAATTATTAATTTCATTCAGCAGTTTACCTGCCAATTCCAATTGAGCAGATTCATTATTGAGGTTTTTACGAAGAATCTTTTCTGCAATATGAATCGAAAGGACTGCGATTTGATTGTGAATATCACGCATCGCCATTTCTTTTTCCTTTTGAATATTCGCTTTGGCTTCTTCCATTATTTTACCTGCTTCCAGATGCGTCTGTTCTTTCGCTTCGTTGATTATTTTTGTACGCATTTCGCTTGCTTCTTTCAAGATACGTACCTGTTCCTCACGAGCTTCATTCAAAATTCGTTCACTTTCTTCTTGGATTCCTTTTAGCTGTTCGTTTGCCTGTTTAGCCGACTCCAACGATTGATCGATATAGGCTTTTCGTTCTTCAACCATTTTGACGATGATTGGAAAACCGAATTTAGCCAATACAAAGAATACGATTCCAAAGGATACAAGCATCCAAAAGAGTAATCCGGGATCTGGTGTTAATAGTGACATGATCGATTTGGATTAAAGGAAAGGGAGAAATGAAAGAACTGTTTATTCCATTCTTTCATTTTCTTCTCCTTTCTTTCATTTTAACAAAAATCCACAAACTACAATTGCAAATAAAGCGCTTACTTCCACCAAAGCGGCGATAATAATCATATTCATACGAATATCGTTCGTCGCTTCCGGCTGACGTGCAATGCCGTCCATTGCAGCAGCGCCTATCTTCCCAATTCCTAAACCGGCTCCGATAACAGCTAAACCGGCTCCGATACCGGCTCCGAATTGAGCTAAACCACTTCCTGCTGCTGCTTGTAATAAAATAGTTAATAACATAATTTCAATTTTTAATATTTATATTTGTCTTTAAATTCCTTCAAATAATTACGCATCGGCTAAAGTTTCTTTTTTAGGAGATTTGGGTGTATGATGCGCTTCTACCTGCGATAATCCGATATATACCGCCGACAACATGGTGAATACATACGCTTGAATGTAAGCGACCAGCAATTCCACACAATCGCTGAAGACGGTTAAAAGTACAGAAAAAACAGTCATTCCGGCATTCATAAAAGCGCCTAAACGAACCGTTAGAAATACCATACAAGTTAATCCCAATATCAATGCATGACCGGATAAAATGCTTGCAAATAAACGAATCATCAATGCAAACGGCTTCGTGAATATTCCTAAAAATTCAACAGCCGGCATGATCGGAATGGGGATTTTTAACCAAGCAGGCACATCCGGCCAAAAAATTTCTTTCCAATATTCTTTTGTACCGAATAGATTAACAATCGCAAATGTGAATAAGGCTAAGACGCAAGTTATCGCAATATTTCCCGTCACATTGGCGCCTCCCGGAAAAAGAGGAATCAACCCTAATAAGTTATTAAATATGATAAAAAAGAATACGGTCAGTAGATAGGGTGTGTATCGTTTGTAATTTTTACCGATGCATGGTTTAATCACTCCATCGACGATACTCATAATGACCATTTCCACAAAAGCGATAAATCCTTTGGGTGAAATATCTTCCGGTTTCGCTTGTCTTTTTCTATACCATTTTGCACAAAAGAGCGTTAGGATTATCAAAATAATACTGCTCAGCAATAATGAGGTTGCATTTTTTGTCAACGAAAAATCCCAAGGTCTGGCTTCTCCGGGTTCTTCTTCGCCGGCAACGGCAATCTTTTCTACTATTTTACCCTTATAAGGCCCGTCTTGAGCAATATAAAAACCTTTATATTCGGAGTGTCCATGATGAAACCGCGAGGATAAAAACAGATGCCAGCCGCTTTCTCTTCCTTTTATAATAACCGGTAACGGAATAGAAACCGGTTCAGAACCCCAATTAGTAATGTGCCAATCGTAAGCATCTCCTACGTGATCAAGAATCAATTCGCTGACATTCAACTCTTTTTCTTCGGCATAAATCGAAAATACGCCAAAAGAAAAAAACAGGAATACAGAAAATATCACTATTTTACATTTCATAAGTCTTCATTTTTCAATTTCTTTTCGGACGAAGCCAGATAGAAAGTATCGAATAAAAGGTATATCAAATAAACGGTAACTGCAACCAAAATAAAACGTTTAGTTTCTACTTGAATTGCCAATATATAAATCATCAAAAATGCCAAAAACGCGATTATTTTTCCTCCTTTTAAAAGCAAATAGAGCGATATGACTTGGCGCGGAGTAGCTATTTCTATTTTTTTATGTGTAATAATGATTATCATTAATTCGTAGGCAAACAGAAATAAAATAACACCTTCGATCCAACGGGAAGGAAGATTATCCGAAAACAGTTTATTTCCCCACATTATTGAAGCGCCGAATAATATGCCTGTTATAACACATAGAATAGCGCCGCTTAATCGTTTTATTTTCATTTTATTCGACACAGACATTGACAATGTTATTTTTAGCTTCTACAAATCCGCCTTTAATTTGCAATGAAATCGTTTCTCTTTCATTTCGATACGTCAGAGTTCCTTCATTCAAACCGGAAATAATCGGCGCATGTCGTTCCAGAATAGTGAAAGCGCCTTTTAATCCGGGCAGCATTATCGATTCTGCCGTACCTGAATAAAGATTTTTTTCGGGAGAAATAATATCTAATTTCATATAGTTAATTACTTATGTGTTTCCGCCAGTTTTTTCCCTTTTTCAATAGCTTCTTCAATTGTTCCTACATTTAAGAATGCCTGTTCCGGCAAATAATCTACTTCACCATTAATAATCATATTAAATCCCTTAATCGTATCTTCGATGGAAACCATTACTCCCGGAACGCCTGAAAATGCTTCCGCCATAAAAAAGGGCTGTGAAAGGAAGCGTTGCACGCGCCGGGCGCGGTTCACGACTAATTTATCTTCTTCGGATAATTCTTCCATTCCCAAAATGGCAATAATATCCTGTAATTCTTTATACCGTTGAAGCAACTGTTTTACTTGTTGAGCTGTATTATAATGTTCTTTACCCAAAATATTCGGATCTAAAACACGGGATGTTGAATTTAACGGATCGACCGCCGGATAAATACCCAGTTCGGAAATTTTCCGGTCCAGCACGGTTGTTGCATCCAAGAAAGCAAAAGTAGTAGCCGGCGCGGGGTCGGTCAAGTCGTCGGCAGGAACATAAACGGCTTGAATAGAAGTGATTGAACCTTGCTTGGTAGAAGTAATACGTTCTTGCATTTTACCCATTTCCGTAGCTAATGTCGGTTGATATCCTACTGCCGACGGCATACGTCCTAAAAGAGCGGAAACTTCAGATCCTGCTTGTGTAAAACGGAATATATTATCAATAAAAAATAAAATATCGTGACCGGTATCTCCTCCTTGATCGCGAAAAGCTTCGGCGATAGTGAGTCCGGATAAGGCTACCGACGAACGAGCGCCCGGCGGTTCGTTCATCTGTCCGAAAACCAAAGTTGCTTGCGATTTCTCCAATTCTTCGTAATCGATTTTAGATAAATCCCATTCGCCTTTTTTCATTCCTTCTTCAAATTCTTTTCCATAACGGATAACACCGGATTCGATCATTTCTCGAAGGAGATCATTCCCCTCCCGAGTGCGTTCTCCGACTCCTGCAAATACGGAAAAACCATGATGTTTCTTAGCGATATTGTTGATCAGCTCCATGATCAACACCGTTTTTCCAACACCGGCGCCGCCAAACAGACCGATTTTTCCTCCTTTCAAATAAGGCGCCAGCAAATCAATGACTTTAATACCGGTGAAAAGGATTTCGGTAGAAGTGGAAAGGTCTTCAAATTTGGGAGGATCGCGATGAATGGGTTTGACTTCTTCGTACGATACGTCTTTCATGCCATCGATTGTTTTGCCGATTACACTTAAAAGACGACCTTTCACTTGTTCGCCCACCGGCATGGAAATCGGAGCGCTCAAATTAATGACTTTCATACCACGGGCAATACCATCGGTAGAATCCATCGCCACCGCGCGCACCGTATCTTCTCCTATGTGTTGTTGTACCTCAACTATTAATATTTTACCATCGGGACGAGTAATTTGAAGGGCATCGTATATCTTCGGAAGATCAAAACCGGTTGAGCGATAAGAAACGTCAACAACCGGACCGATTATTTGCGAAATATATCCAAAATTTTCAGACATAATAAGTAGTGTTAAGCTAAAATATCAATACTTTTATTTTTAAATTATGCAAATGTACAATTTATTGGAGAAATAACAAGAATAAGCCGGTATTAATTTTTTTCTCTTGATAAAAATTTAATTTTTCCGGCTATTTTGTCTAAAAGAGAGCCGCGCAATACTTGGGTGCATTTCAGATTGCCGCATTAATACGGACGGCAGGGATTTGGAGGGATACGAAAGAAACAGGTCAACACGCCAAAAAGATACAATTCCGCAAAACACCCTGACAAACGAACATTCTTGTTTTGCTTTTAAATAAAAATTCATTAATTTTGTACGGTTTTTTAATATAATGACAGTTTTAATAAAGAAACAGATACTATTTTAATTTTATATATTTAATAAAGAAAGCGTTAGCTTATATTCTTGCTACAGAAACTTAGGAAATTTCAACAACAACAAGAATAAGTAAGTAAACGCTCACGTTGGATGCGTGGGCAATATTTATTTGTTGTTGTGGGTTTCCTAAGACCTCTGTAGCACATAAAGTTAAAAGTCCCACGCTTTATATTTTTAAACCGCTTCTCTTCGGGACATGGAAGTGAACTAAGAACTAAGAGTTAAGAACTAAGAGTTAAGAATGAGAAATAGAAAATGTAAAATGGAGCGAAGCCCTGAAAGGGCGAAAATCATTAGCGATGGGTGTTGTCGGGTTGTATTGGGCGAACATATCGTTTTCTGTCCCGTCAGGGACAGCATGTTGGTAGAAAACGGGGTTTATTTTCACCGTCACCCGTCCCGTTAGGGACGGAATGTGTAGAGCATCCACCGAATCATATTCTGTCCCTGCCGAGACAGACGGCCTTTAAGAACTAAGAGTTAAGAGTTAGGAATGGAAAATAGAGAATGGA
>JAIRLY010000274.1 GCA_031259075.1 Dysgonamonadaceae bacterium
CGCGTATGTTTTTGTCGGATTTAATAATAACGAAAAGGAGGAAAAATAATATGACAACAATAAAAGCGCCTTTCAATTTTGTTCCGGTAAGCGAGAACGTCTTTTTTCCGGACTGGGCAGGTCAAATATCGCATGATATCCCGTTTGAAGACGGAGAAAGCGGTATTATTGAATTAAAAATAACAGCAGAATCGCCTATTTTTGTCCGCAATGGGCATACGAAAAAAGACGGGGAAGAAAAAAATGACGGGGAAGATAAAAACAACGTCTATAAATCGTTCAGCAAAATCGGCGACAAGTATTTTATTCCGGCAACATCCATTAAAGGGGCGATTCGGAATGTGCTGGAGATTATGAGTTTTGGGAAAATGAGATTGGATAAAAATGCCATGTTTGCACAGCGTGAATGGGATAATGAGAACCTTTATCCGATGAAAAAAGAACAGAATAAACTTTTTTGTGGTTATTTAAGACAAAAAGGCGACGATTATGAAATCATTGATTGTGGAAAACCATATAGGATAGGACACAAAAGAATAGATGAAAAGTTGAATAATTCTGATTTTGAAAAATTTTTCTCACAAAGACGAGGTATTAATCTTAATGATAAATATTCAATTAAAGGAAAGGAATTCGATCCTAAAACATCTATTTTTAAGTATGAATTGATAAAAACAAATAAAAAGATTACTTCTATTCAACGTTTTGATATTGATGATGAATTTTGTAATGAATATAGAAATAATCGGTTAAAATTCTCTGATACAGGAAAATATTTGGGGAGATTAGTACTTACCGGACAACCGGATAAATGGGTGTGGCCTCGTCCTACAAACCTCACTCCAAATGCGGGGAAATATTATGAGTTTGTTTTTTTAGAACCAGAAGAAAATTCAACTCATTTTCCTTTTCCGAAAGAAAAATTCAATCATTTTAAATTTATCTATTCGGAATCACCTGAATGGGATAGAGCAAAAAAACTTTTGGATAAAGAAGGGGTTCCTATATTTTTCAGAAAAACACCACAAGGGGATATTCAAGATTTAGGACTTGCATTTTTATATAAATTGCCATATGACCATTCCCCTTTTGATACATTAGGAACCCAACATAAGGATGAGACTAATCCAGACTTGGCAGAGTGTTTATTTGGATTTATCAACCTCAAAGATAGCAATGATACCAGTAAAACAATTTCTCTAAAAGGCCGCGTACAATTTTCCCCTGCATTTTCCGACAATGCTAAACCGGATGAAGATACAATACTTACTTTAAATTCTCCCAAAGCTTCATACTATCCTTTATATATCCAGCAGAATGGACGAAATGGAATTGTCTCTACATACAATACATACAATAACAGCATCATTTCCGGGTGGAAAAGATATATGGTTCGAAAAGACATTTGGGGTGCCAAAACAGAATATAATCCAACTCTTGACACCATTATTCATCCGATTAGAAAAGGAAGTGTTTTTACGGGAAAAATTCGTTTTTATAATCTTAAAAAAGTTGAATTAGGCGCTCTTTTGTCAGCATTGACTTTTCATAACACTAATGAATGTTATCATCAATTAGGACAAGGAAAACCATACGGATTCGGAAAAATTAAGTTGGAGTTACTTAAAATTAAGTTCTCTTCAAATCAGGAAGTTTCTACGATAGAACTAATGGAACAATTTGAAGAACTTATCACAAAAAAAATTAAGAATTGGAATGAAACAGAACAAATCAAAGAACTTTTTACCATGGCAAAACAGGAAGTAACCGTAGATGACGTATTTAAATATATGCACATGGATAATGTTAGAGAAAATAATGAGTTTTTATTAGCTAAAAATTTTAGAGAATTTATGTGTACTTATTCCATATTGACACAGTCCCAAGTTTCGCCTGTTTCATTAGTCCAAAAAAAATACGAGGAACTTATAAAAACGGCAAAATCATTTTTTGATGAAAAAAAATATATTGAATCCAAAAATTGTTTGAAAGAAGCGGAAAAACTTCTACTTAAAAATACAGAACATAGCGATCTTTTGGCTAAAATAGATGAAATTCTTGAACAGCAGCGGAAAGAAGAAGATGAAAAAAGGAAACAGAAAGAAATAGAAGAAAATAGACAAAAGAAAATAGAAAGCGGGCTTTCTTTTTTAGAAGAGAAGAATTTACATGGGCAATATAAAGTGACTGATTTTAAAGGTGCAAAGGTCAGAATTGACCAATGGATGACGATAGCTAATGTTTCGTCGCTTTCCCAAGAACACTGGGATGTTTTATTTTCATGTATCTCTCGATTAATTAGAGAACCGGATAGAAGAGAGGTTAAATTGTGGAAAGATTTTAACTCTCATATATGGAAAACAATTTCCGGATATATCGGTGAAGAAAAAGCAAAAGAATGGTTTAACGAATTAAATAAATAGAAATCAATGACTCATCTCGTTTCCCTCATCAGCGATCATTTACTCCCCAACTATCTTTTCATTAAAGAGATGGAAGGGAAGTATGATGACTTGTTGTTTGTCACTACCGAGAAAATGCACATTGCCGACATTGGCGCAAGACTTGAAAAAGCATTGGGAGTAGAAAAAGGCAGCATCCGGCGAATTATTGTTTCGGAAGAAGACCTGAACAAAACAGTCGGCAAACTCGAATCCATTCCATTTGCCGATGATGAACGTTTTATCGTCAATCTGACTTGCGGGACAAAAATCATGTCTATTGGCGTTTACAATTTTTTTTCACGCTTCGAATCGTCTTTCTATTACATCCCCATTGGAAAGAATAAAATCGAGAATGTCGGAACATCGGAAGATATTCCTCTAAATTACAGGGTTAATTTGCATGAATATCTGACATTGTACGGATTGAGGTATACAAACGATATTACGGATAAAAAACTGGTGGAGAGCGAAGGCGCCAAATTTGAAGTGGATATATATAACCGTTTAAAAAACGAGTTAAAGTTACAAAATGATTTTATATTCAGAGGCGTCAAACTGTTCAGGGAGGATTCGGAAAAAATGAACGACAATGAGATAGACGTAATGTGGGCGATGGATAATCAAATATATGTAGGCGAGTGTAAAGTATCGTTATCAAGACCTATGACTACAGTGCCTGAATATTTGGACCAGATTATGTACAAGTTGGCGGCAATATCAAAAGATTTCGGATTAAGAGTAAATCCGTATATTTTTACGAAACACTATTTCACGAGAGGAGCGTTTAATGAAAAACGAATGTCGGCAATACAGAAACGGATGAAAATACTTGGAATTAAAGGTTTATTAGGATGTAAGGAATTAAATAAAAGTAAATTAAAAATATGACAAATATTAAAAATATGAAAACATTATTAGTTACATTAGTCAGTGATCAAACGATACCTAATGTTCAGTTTATCAAAGATAAGCAAGATGCAAATACCCATTTTTTATTTATCAGCACACAAAAAATGGAAGAAAAAGGAGTGAAGACATGGATTAAAAACGTTTGTAATATTGCAGATGATAAGATGTTCACCATTGTAGTCGATCAATTTTCCTTAAATGATATTGAAAACAAATTGAATGAATTAAACTGTGATGATTACGATAAGCTGATAGTCAATGTTACCGGCGGGACAAAAATCATGTCTCATGCTGTAACCGAGTTTTTCAAAGAATTTGCCGCCGAAATATTTTACCTGACCGGTGTCGGAAATACAATCCTGCAAGTGCATCCTAAAACGAAGCAGTCGGTTAAATCTTTGACAAATCAAATCAATCTTGATGAATATATCCGAAGTCATGGATTTGCGATGAGAGGTGGTAATATGAGCGGAATACCGTTCGAATATACAAAGCAGTTTTTCAGTTTTTTTCTGTCTAACGATTATTCTCTGATTCTCCAGAGATTACAAAAGTTAAAAAACGATAAGCCAAAGAAGAAAAAACATGACATAAATCTTGTTGATGAATTATCGAAATTTTTAATCAAGATAGAATTTCCCTTATCGGATGAGAATCACAGTATTATTACTCGTTCCGAAATCAAATACCTTATCGGCGAATGGTTTGAAGAATATATTTATTACCGTTTAAAACACGAATTAAATATTACAGATGAAAATATTAAAACAGGCATTACTCTTTCAAAAAACGAGACACCAAATGAATTTGATGTAGTTTTTCTCTACAATGGAATTTTATATACGATTGAATGTAAAACGTCTATCATCAGCGAAAGAGAGAATTTAATGCTTGATACTATTTACAAAGTCACGGCTTTGCAGAAAAATCTGGGATTATTTTCCAAATCAAGCATTTTTACATTGAGTTCAAGAGAGAATAAAGAGGTGAGCGAGGCTCATCTGGAAAGAGGAAGAGAGTTGTTCAATATAGATGTTTTTTGCAGAGAAGATATTGAAACATCTGAATCAATCGCTCAATTATTAAAAATCAAGATATGCTAATCAATCTTTCCAATCATCCATCTGCAAATTGGC
>JAIRLY010000317.1 GCA_031259075.1 Dysgonamonadaceae bacterium
TGTCCTCAGAATAAACATAACGATAAACCTTTGGAACATCTATTCTTTCGTCCATTTTCCATTTGCCCATCTCTGTGTTGATACTGCACGGAATCATTTTGCCAGATTCATCGGGGACAACGTTCCAAGTATGTCCCTGAATATATGCGCCACCTTGAGGTGCAAACTCAACCGTAGCAGGAATACCCGCGGAACACAGAATATATGCCAATAGAAAGCAATTATGATTACAAGCCCCATAAGGCAAATTAATTAACATTGTCGGAGGATAGTTCTCAAGCCACGCTTGGTCAGGAAAATTCATATTGATTTCTGCTTTTTTATGCAGAGTGTCGCGGAGTTGATTGAATACGTCGGTCAGTGTCATTCCGTCTTTTTCGTATTCTGAAAAATACCTAAATAATACTGAGCAAACCGTTTTCGATAAACATTAATCCACATCTCGCGCTTTTCTCTAGAAATGCAGTATGGCAGCAGATATTCGCAGAAATTATTGAAAGACGTGTATTTACGCCAAGGACTTTGCTCGAAAGCAGCAAAAACGCTGTCGATATGTTGAATTAAAAAATCAGCACTCAAATTTTTTTCATCTCTGTATATCTTTGTTTCATAGTTTGTCGCTCGACTCAACAGAGACTGATACTCGCGGAGGTACGTGTCGAAATCACCATATTTTGCACTTTTGTATTTTCGATTGAGAACGTTTGCCGATTCATACAATTCGGAATGTTCGGAATTGTAGAAGTGATAGGGCAAATTATCAAGCAGAAATGAGACAGCGGTAAGTTTAAGTGAGTCGAGTGTTTCATAATGATTCATAACTGCGGACATAAATTTTCCATCCTGTATTAATGAACATCCACTTATAACAAAAATAAATAAAACAAAATTAAGATATTTCATACTGTAAAATTTTCAGAAATCGAATATAAACGTTTTATATTCAATTATACAACTTCAGCACCTTTTCTTTCAGTTTGCTAAAGAATTTTATCCTGTCCTTTTCCTGTGCACCGTTCATATAGAGCGATTTGGACTGGAGGTTGTCGAGCCATTTTGCGTTTTCTTCGCAAAGAGCGACGTTTTCGGAATTGATGATGGTTATCAGATTCAAGACGTAGGACGATGATACTGTTTTGTTTTCCCGTTTAACCAAAATCACGTCGTTGGAAAAGTCTAACGAACTCAAATAGAGATTGAACGGCGATTTTTTGCCACAATGAATTTGCCGCTTTGCTTCAGTGCATTTGCGGATGTATTCGATGAGTTCCAACGCTTGGTTACAGAGATTGATAAAAGTTTCCTCTTTGGCAAAACGACTCAATTCGTGAAAATAATCCAACTGATTAAGAAGCGGCATAAGGGTATTAGGATTCCAAATTTCTGTCATCGATATTTTACGCGAAGCCTCTGATATTCGTGAAAAAAAGGCGAGATTTTCAGAATTGAATTGCTCTTTCAAAAATTCCTCGAAAAGTATGGTATTCTCTCTGTTTACGCCCTGTTGCCAAACATATGTGCGGAAAAGGATAAGTTCCGGAAACTGTGCGTAATGATAAAACGGAATGTCCGGCGAGGAATAGAGCAACTCGCTGCCGACAGTGGTAACAATATTTTCCAAAAAATCAACAGCAAAATTCAGTTTTTCGCAAAATGAATCCAGAGCCTCAGGATTGGCAAGCGCCTGACGGAATATAATATTGTTGGTAGTGTTTCCCCACAGTGTATCAAGAGAAATGTTGAAATGTTTGCACAACAATTCCGTCTCAGGCAATGTGAGTACTTTCTCGCCACGCAACCGCCTGTAAACCGAATCGCTGCTCACATTAAGTACATCGCCGATAACATTGGCGAATGCTGCACTGTCAGGCAGTTTCTGCTTGATTGTTTGAAACAATAATAACTGTGTTTGCATTATGTTAAATTGTCTTGCAAAAATAATAAAATTCCCTCCATTCAGCGTACTTACTTTTTAGTTCCACAATCGACAGGTTTGAGCGTCTTGCCGACCAGGGCAAACGCACGAAAATTAGGTAATCAATTTATTGAGATACTCCAAGTCATATGCTGCCTTTAGCCTTCGTTTCTTCAAGCTTAGCTTATCGGATTGTTCCCTGATAATTTGCAAGGCAAGTTTTCTCAGGGTAGAAATATTTTCAGGAGCATTGTCTTTTCTTGCACGACAGTTGTCTTCTCTGAACGTAACATCCAAATGCCAGTGCAAATGATTTTCAATACCCCAGTGTCCTCTGACTAAGGAATTGTAGTAAGACGCACTTAAGCCTTCTTCATCACTGATATAATAGCGCGTTTCCTGCATCAGACCGTCTTTGATTTGACGGCTTGATTCTATCCGTATCAGGGTTTTCAGTCCACTCCACTGTTTTTGTGTTTCCTCTAACAGGGCATTTTTTGAAGGGAGGATACTGCATTTGAGCACTTCGTACCGACCATGATCGTATTCCATTACTCTTGTTTTCCACTTTCTTTTGTCCAACGCACAGGCGATTTTCCGACACCCACGCATTAACAATATACATGCTTGTATTACCCCGGCTTGTCGGAGATACTCCCCTGAGTTTCTTTCCGTCCAGGCAGATTTGTTTTTCTGCCGGTAAGCCGATAATGTCTTTGCCCTAATCGTTCAGACAGCGACGAAGTATGTCCGGCTCCAACAATGAAAATACCCGGCGGAACGTATCGTGAGAGGGTATCCCGTTGGGTAATTCTGCATACGGCCTTAAAAATTCTTTATGGCTTTTGGCAAATAATACCATGTCTTCATAATCTTCCCCGTTATTCAAATAAGTAAAGAGACC
>JAIRLY010000372.1 GCA_031259075.1 Dysgonamonadaceae bacterium
GGCAATGTTGCGGCCCTGGGAACCATTGGACTTGTTCGATAACCTGGTTGATTCTCGAACAAGTCTCCAAAAAACGTGGATTTCTTAATAAAATCCACGTTTTTTATCGTTTTTTAAGCGGAAGTTGTTCGGAAACTGAGGTTTCCGAACAACTCTATTGTATTCAAATTAAAGCCGGGGTTCTGGGAAAACTATTTTATAACCCGGTTCCCCCTGTTCCCGCCTACGAAAACCAAATTATTGTGTACATGGATTTACGAGAAAAAGGCGGGTGGTTCTGGCCTTGGCTTCCGGAAGAACGCGGCGGCTCTTACCTTCTTTTGTTTGGTGGAGATACCAATCAGTATACTGCAAAAGGCGATATATATTTTGGAAATACCCGTTACGGGGGTGAACTCATTGGACTTGTTCGATAACCAACCGGGTTATCGAACAAGTCCAATGGCACATATCAAAAACAATGTTTCAACCCACCGTGTCCTCAATAAAGAACAGGAAATGAGTTTCCCGTAGTATTAGGTAATGTTCTTAGAGCAGACTATGTTTCTTATCAAGGCTGACTCCTTTGGGCATGGAATTGATATCAAAATCAACTCTGTAGTCTGACCAGTTTCTTGGCAAATCCACCAATTTATTGATTTTTACCAAATCAAAAAGCTGTCCGGAACGGGCATTGCCGAGATAGCTTTCGTGCTTAAAAATAAAGAGCTTGCGGGGATTCATTTCACCACGGGCTGCAGAGCGATCATGCTCAAAAGCATTTATCAAGGATTCCCATAACAATTCAAGATCTTCGTCTGAAAACCCTGTTTTTTTTGCATCGACCACCGAAACAAATCCATGCATTCGATAAAGCGCATAGGGGATAGTTGATTTCCGTCCAAAAGTTGACGCATTTTCACGCTTTTCCTGTTGCTTTTGCTCTTTCTCCGTGGTAACAACGCAACGGGTAATAGAATGCTCTGCCTGAAACACCCTATCAATGGATCGTGAAAAGGTAAACTGTACCGGTCCCCGTATAGTTCCAGATGCCTTTTTTCCCGTAGTAAGGACCGCACCGAATGTCCGTATATCAAAATAATTCGAAACAAGCGATCCCTGACGAGATGGAATATCATCTCCTTTTGCATTTTCGATTATGGGATTCAACACATTTCCCTGACGGATAAATATATCATATCCAGGTTCAGGATTATATTCGCCCTCAGTTACCCTGTTTTTTTTCAACATCACGTAATTGCGGACTTTCCGTTTAATGCATACATCAGTAACAAATCCAAACTGGGTTTCCGCATCCGTCCTTGGCAAATTATCCTGATCCGGATCACCGTTCGGATTACCGTCTTTTACATCAAACAAAAATACGAAATCATAGCGATTCATTATTGCTGCCATCTGCTTCCTCCTCCTTGGTTTCTAAAACATCATGAAGTTTCTCGTTGTCCTGTACCCTATTCGATGTTTCATGTTTTTTATGATAATACCCCAGAGCAAACTGCCCTTGTTCCTCTAAAGTCAGTAAATGAGGAAAACCATGTTTCAAATCAGCGCATACCTCTCTAAGCTCTTTGTCAAAAAAGCTGTAAAGATATAATTTATCGCTATTTTTGAGTTTAGATAAATGCTTTTGGGATAAGGGCATAAGCCGTCCGAAAGCCGTCGCCGGCATCGTGGCGGCAAACGAGAAAAACCGTTCTCGAATGCCGGCATTTACGTTTCCCTCATGTGCTGCTTTCTGAAGATCAACAAGCACCGAGAAGATTTGACCGCATACATAGGCAGGTACCTTATTGCTTTGATCGAGTTTTGTACTCATAAATATTCCTCCTTGATTGTTTCTGTTGAGTATAAGGCGGATCAACGCCGCTCTTTCCTTTGTAATTGGTTCCTTTGTTTTTTTTTCACCGCCGGATTCAAAATATTCAATGTAACGGCTCTGTTTAAGAACAGCGTGCAATATCCAAAGAGGTGGTCTCGTATGCTTGACTGCGGCCATCCACAAATAAGTACTTATCCGCACTTGCAGCATATCCGATGTAGACGTAGGCTCTTCTCTTTTAACCGTTTTTGCCAAAGACCTTATTGAAGGATGATAGGTTTTCTCTGTCTTTTCAGTAAAATCAAATCCCCGTATCTCAATATCTTTAAACCACTTGGTAATATTTTGCCGGTATTCCTTAAGGCTTATCTCAAGCCAATCACGGATTGCAATACGTCCACCTGCACCTGATATGGTACAGGAATAAAAAACATCACTATCTTCAACATAGGCTTCATTTCCAACGGCAGCAGAATCAAGTAGTTTCCCTATTTCTCCTTCATCAGATTCATCTGCCCAATCAATTTCATCGGTTTGACTATTTTCCCTCGTCCAATACAGTATGGTCGTATCCGGCATATTTTCATTCTTCTTTTTCTTATCCTTTTTCTCTGCACGATAAAAGTCCCGTCTGTTTTTATAGACCCATATATCTTTTTCTTTACCATTTTTATCCTTGACAGTTTTTTTATGACCATCGCTTAATAACGCATTTAATCCTTCAACATAATTATGTGCACAATTTGTACATATTGAACTATTTTCATTTCCGGTTAGACCATAGGATTCAAAGGCTTTTTCATTATATGAAACAAGGGCAGACCCTGTGGGCTGACCTTGAGGAACTCTTTTAATCATGCCATGAGGTTCATCAATTACCGGAAAGGTTGTTTTCCCGCATATAGAACACCTTTTATTGGAAATAGCGCTTTGTTGTTCTTTTTCGTAATGATCAATAACCGCATCAATAACAGCTTTTTTTTCATGCAGGCGTTCAGTTTCACCAACAAGACGGAACGCAATATTTTTCTCCCGGAATTTTTTATCAACTTGCTTTTCAAATACCTGAAGAGCCGCATCAAGTCCCTTTGTTTTATTGTCATAATAAAATAAAAAGACCGGTTTTAATAGAGAAAGTTTTTTATATTCTGATAATTTTTTCAGAAAGTACTGATGTTTTTTAGGTGGCATATTATAAGACAAAACTTCTTCTGCTCTATCCAGCAAGAGTCTTGCCTTGCCTTTTTTAGCAGTGATAGCTTCACCTCTTGTAGTTTTATTATCTGGCAGAACCAAGAAGGAATTAAATGAACCGTCCGGTTTTATCAGTAAATCAATGCCTAAAGGAATTTCTGCAATGGCATCACCCTCTCCTTCTGCCTGCCCTGCTCTGATTCGTTTTCCATATTCACTTAATGCTTTAATCATTGCCCCATCTCCCTTTCTTCAATCTGATTAAATGCATACATAAAGGACGAAAATTCGCGGTCCACAGGAGGCCGTATATGACTTGACTGCATGAGCATTTCATTCTCCTTTGCAGGACATTCCAGCACGCCATTGATAAGCGCCACATCATAAAAATAAATCGGCCTTGGCTTGCCTGTTGTATCGTATATCAAGTCAAACAGCATACTTCCAATAGGAACCGACTCTTGTATGGGCACCTCGTTTTGATCCGGTTCGTAAAATTCAGCGGCAAATTCTCGGGTTCCCAGAAAAGGACGACGGAAACATTGACCTTTTTGTACGTGTCTGCGAAATATTGTTTTATATTTTTGCGGTTGATTTTTCTTGTCGAATACCTTCTGATAGATTGATGCTTCTATAATATATGCCACATCCTTGAGAATAAGACTATGGCGTTGAGTACGCACGTCTTCAATGATAATGGGATTTTTTCCCTGTCTTGCCTTTATCTCGTTCCGTTTGACCGATATAAATTGTATCGGTTTCAACACAAGTATTCTCCGTACATACCATTGAAATTCCGGCTTCCAAAGGATACTATCAAGAATTCCCCGCGCAGCCGAAGGGGTCATACAGGGATAGGTCATTCGTTCAACCTTAAGATCAGCACGGGTAAAACAAGCAAAATCACCGCTCACTTTAACCCGTACTACTTCCGCATCAAGCATATCGTTCCCCTTATTAAATATAGTCACTTAATTTCCAGACAAATGCCGGTATCTTCACAGTAAGGACCATACCATACATGATATCCCTGTCTCTTTTCTTCCCATTGCCCTTGAGTTTCTTCCAGGAATTTCCTGTATACTTGCACACAATATTGCTGCATATAATCATAATCGTCTTTATTGAGAAATTCTTTAGATTTTATTTTATCTAAAAAATCGCGGGTTTTTGCACTATAATCAGCAATAAAGAAACTTACCGTCTTGTCTTCAATAAGATGAAACATATCCGCCACCGTCTCAAATTTGAACTCTGATCGAGCCTCGTTTATCCTTTTTTTATCAGTATCAATGAACAAATGGACGATACCCGCATAATATTCGGTAAAGAAATCGTAATCATGCAACTTATCAATGTTTTGCTCCAATAATGTTAATGTATGCAAACTCAGAGTTTTATACAGGGCATCCGGGAATACCGCTTCTTCAAGCCTGAAGATATATACCTTCCCAAGCCTTCCTTCGGGTAGCAATTTCCCATCACGATTACAACGACCCGCGGCTTGGATAATTGATTCCAGCGGCGCAATTTCTCGGTACACGCAGGGAAAATCAAAATCAACCCCCGCTTCAACCAGTTGGGTAGAAGCTGCAAAAATACACTTCTGGTTTTTCAAGTCTTCCCTGATTTGTTCTATTATCTTTTTTCGGTGATCCGGGCACATGGCTTTTGATAAATGATAACAGGTATTCCACTTATTCGTTTTTTTTATCTCTAAATATGCTTTTAAGGCATTTTTTCTCGTGTTACATATCATTAAGGTACTTCCATCATCAGCACTCATTTTTTCTAGTACCTCTTCAAGACTTAGGGGCTGAAAATTCTCTACTCCTTTATACGTAACCCGTTTTGTATGTTTAAAAATATCCGTAGGCGCCTTCACTAGAGGAGAAATATGATCTATGCCATTTTGAAAATTTTCTCTCTTTTCAAAGGCAGGTTGCGTAGCGGTACAAAAAAGAAAGGAAGTGCCCATAATATCCCTCATATCCTGCAACACAGATAAAATTGGATCGAGTAATGACGGGGGAAATGTTTGCACCTCATCGAAGATCACTATAGATTCAGCTAAGTTGTGTACTTTTCTGCATCTCCTTGGTTTGTTTGAGAAGAGGGAATCAAAAAGTTGTACCGTCGTGGTAACGATGATAGGGTAGTCCCAATTCTCAGTAGCTAATTTCTTGATGTGTGGTTCTTTTGCCTTCTGTTCGGGCCTTATTTCTTCCTCATTATATCCCGAATGGTGTTCAAGAACCCAGGTTTCGCCCAATATTTCCTTGAGAGTTTTCGAGGTCTGATCGGTAATGGCGAGATAGGGAACCACTATAACGATTCTTTTGAGCTTGTGTTGCTTGGCATGCATTAATGCCCAGGTAACTGAAATAAGGGTTTTACCTAATCCGGTGGGCAGTCCCAGCGAATAGAAGCCTTTCGGTCCTGTTGCTAGAGAAAGGGCATAGTGACGGACTTCATTTCGAAGCAGATTGATAGGTCCATCTTTATCTTTTTCATTTATATTTTTTTCAATGATCGCAATGAGGTAATCATAATCAAGGGCAATAGTTTTTCGAGCGGCAAAAATCTTTTCATCAAGATGTTTTTCTGTACTTAACCAATCCGCATCGGTTAATGCGCTAAAAAGGTAGCGGATAAATAGTTCTCTCTGGAGGCGAGAAAGCTCAAGATTAACTTTTTCAAATTCCTTTTCTGATTTACCTATATCCTGCAAAAATAATTTCGTTAGTTCTTGATACTTTTTTTGTTCCCACTCAGGCGGCAAAATCGTATCATTTTTAAGAGAAGCCCTATCGGGTAAGCCCTTGTGGTGTCCATCCACTACAAAGGCAATTTCATTTTGTTTGAAATATCGTGCAAAAACCGCGCCAAGAAAAGCATGGGGGACACTACCCCTTCGCCCTCCCTGGGTGATATACCGCTGGAATTGAAGAGCATATTTCCCCATATCATGCATAAACGCCACTTGAACAAAGACCCGCATAAAAGTTGTATTACTGGTAAACTGACGCATAAAATAAGCCGTTTCTTCAAGGTGGTCTTTGAGAGAATGCACCTTTCCCGCAGCATTTTTTGAATGGGCGATATAGTCCATAGATCCTTCTTTTATTTAAGAAATTACATTTCAAATAAGATTAATATAACTCATGTTACGCAAGCAGGCCGTTGTCCCCCAGATTAAAAGCAGACAGTAATTCCATAGCCCGCTTCAATGATGTCAAGTATATCTGTGACTTCACCGCAAAATGATTCTATCCGTTCAGGGTCTCTGCCATTTCCCCCCAATACACGGGGGTAATGAAATAGAGCTCCTCCGCGGCCTTTACCGTTTCCCGGGCTGGGTCAAATCCATCTGCCCCAAAAACACAACGGTGCTGCTCACGGCAGCTTCCCCAGCCCTCGCCACAGACATGGCACCGGTCCAGTTTCTCTACAGCCAAGATTTCCGGATCCGCCCCACCTGCCTTCGCCCTCTGAAAGACCGCTTGGGTCATGGTATAACAAAGACCGGTCCCCTTGGGGTTCCCGGATATAATAGAGTTGTTCAAAAACTTCAGTTTTTGAACAAATTCCGATAAAAACAGCAAAATGC
>JAIRLY010000356.1 GCA_031259075.1 Dysgonamonadaceae bacterium
CCCAGTTTCGAAGAACGGGAACGGGTCAGGATTACCGTAAATGTACCCCGTGTAAAGCCGAATCCTTCGCCGTAATCGCTGGTAGGGTCTTCCATATATTGTATTTCGAATACCGATTCCCGTCCGTTTTCCCCTTCCAAAGTAAAGTTATCGGCATAATTGGGAAGTAGGCTGTATTCCTGTGAAATAAGAATGGAATCCCCCCAACGTTTCGCCTCGCTGTAATTGTGCTGATACAGATTGGCTTTCAACAGCATTGCTTGCGCGGCTCCTTTCGTGGCGCGTCCTAAATCGTCCGGCTGATATTCACTTTTTTTCCATAAATAATTATTGGCGGTTTCCAAATCTTTCAGGACAAGTTTATAAATTTCATCCACACTTGCATTGTTTTTTTTCCATTCATTAGAACTCATAATTGGCGCTGTTACTTTCGGTATGCTTCCAAAAACTCGTACCAGGCGGAAATAGTAGAAAGCTCTCAGAAAACTTAATTCGCCCAGCAGTCTTTTTTTGAGTTTTTCGTCCATAATGGTATCGGTCGCCATAGAAGGGATTTCCTGCAATGCGAGGTTACATCTGCCGATGCCTTGCCATTGCGCCCTGTAATATTCAAGCAAAACGTTGTTGTTATTATTCGGTTTAAAATTTTCCATATCGTAAACATCAGCCATATCTGCGATTGATTGTCCTCCTTTGAGGGCGTCGTCCGACACAATGTCGCCAATAAACCATTCGGGAAAATAAGTCGTGTGAAATTCCCACATCAATGGCACGTAGGCAGCATTCACATTTTGGATAGCGGTTGCGCCTGATGTATAAAAGTCCTTTAATTCGGTTGTCCCCGGCGATGGTTCCTGTAGCCAGGAATCGCATGAAGAGAGCAATAAGTTGGAAACACTCAAAATTAAAATATATTTTTTCATTTTTTCTATCTATTTTTATTAATACCGTATTAGAAATTCAAGTTGACGCCAAACAGAATCGTCCGCGCTTGCGGATAGTTACCATAATCAACGCCTCCTCCTACTTCGGGGTCGTAGCCTGTGTATTTGGTAAATGTCAACAAATTGGTTGCCGAGATATAAAAGCGACATTGATTGATGGCAATACGATTGATTATACTTTTGGGAAGGCTATAGCCTATTTGTATGTTTTTCAGGCGGAGATAGGCTCCGTCTTCAACAAAGCGGCTCGACGTTTCAAAATTTGCCGAATTGCCATAGGGATTAGGTATTGTTCCTGTGGGTGAAGCGGCTGTCCATACGTTCCGCATTTGAGTTCCCAACGTAGCTTCCAAGCCTTTTCCTTCAGTACGCATACGCGCGGCATTGTAGAGTTTGTTCCCGTAAATGCCTTGAAAAAACAACTGTAAATCAAAATTTAGATAATTAATTCCGGCATTCAGGCCATAGGTCAGCCATGGAAAAGGATTTCCTATATCTGTTTTATCCCTGTCGTCAATATTTCCGTCATTGTTTAAATCCGTAAATTTGGCGTCTCCCGCGCGACGGACATTATCCGTTGCGTACAAGTGCTGTGAAGCTTCGTCGTCGGATCGATAAATTCCTTCATATTTGTATCCCCAATAGGTGTAAAGTGCATATCCTTCATCACAGATTGTTTTATCCCCGTACACTCGATCGCCACCGTTCAAGGCTGTCAGTTCGTTCTTTACGAAGGAGATATTGCCTCCTATGTTGTAGTTTAGCCTGCCGGATTTATTATTGTGTTCAAGAGACAATTCTATCCCGTCGTTACGAACCGTACCGACATTGGCAATCGGGTCGTAACGATTGGCTACATGCGCCGGCGCTTTAACCGATAGAAGCATCTCTATCGTATTTCTTCTGTAGACGTCAATATTACCGTTCAGTAAACCGTTGAAGAAACCGAAATCAATACCGGTATTCCACTGTTCGGTAGTTTCCCATTTTCCGTTTTTATTCGTATAAGTCAATATTGTCGCTCCGCCGGCTAATGTTTGATTCTGTCCGAGCACATAATCTACAAAAGAAGGTCCTTCGTTGAACATGGTCAGGAGGAAACTGTTTTGGTTTATTTTATCGTTTCCAATCCGTCCCCATCCTGCGCGGATTTTAATGTGATCCAAATTGGGAATGAGGTCTTTCATCCATTCTTCTTCACTCAATCGCCATGCGAGCGCCATAGACGGAAAGTATCCCCACAAATTTTGAGGGAATTTGCTGGAAGCGTCCGCCCTGAAATTCAGGGTTGCCAAATAACGTTCGTTATAAGTGTAATGCAGTCTTCCTAATAAGGAGAACATTCTGGTGCGGAGAGCGCTTTCTGAGGCATAGGTTCTATCTTCTGTGGTTTGCGAAAGATACCAATTGTTTTTGGAAGGATTGAGAATAGATGCGCCGGCGCCACCCATTGATTCATAATTATATTCTTCCGTAGTTTGTCCTGCCATAGCGGTTAATTTGTGTTTGCCGAAACTTTTCATAAAAGTCAGCGTATTTTCAAATATCAGGGTATGGTGACGAAACATGGAACTTGAAAGGAAATTTTTGTCGGCTTTGTCGAAATCGGAATATTTGTAAGCGTGTGTAAAAGATTTGTTCCTGTTGTTGGATAAATCCATGCTGACAGCCGAGCGCCAGGTTAATTCTTTAACAGGAGTGATTTCTATGTGTATATCTCCCACCCATCGTTCGACAATATTTTTAGGTTCATACATGGTTGCCATCGAAATGGGATTGGTTACATTTCTGAAATTAGATGAGGCAGAAGGTTGTCCGCTCAAATTTACTCCCTGTTTGTTAACAGAACCGTCGGGATAATAAGCCGGGTCCCATGGCGCCATTGCCAGTGCTGCCGAAAGTATCGAAGCGCCCGGATTTTCATTGTTTACCATTGCGTTGCGGCCCGATGAATTGGAGAAAGAAAGATTTTCTCCGATTTTCAGCCATTTACGGACTTTGTGCGAACTGTTTACCCGCAAAGTAAGACGCTGGTAATTTGAACCGATTATTGTTCCTTCCTGAGTAAAATAACCGGCGCTTATTGCGTAATTGTTATTCTCACTGCCGCCGTCGATGGAAAGATGATAGTTTTGAATTAAGGCATTGGAGTTAAATACTTCGTTTTGCCAGTTTGTTTCAATGGATGAGTAAGTCAGGTTTGCAGGATAATAAGGTGAATTTCCTACACGATAGGCATTCAACCATTTGTCGAAACCATTTTTTTCAAAATAGTTTTTTTCGGAAGCAACGTTATTCAAATAAATCAATGTTTGAGCAAATTCATCCCGTTCCATCAAATCCAGTTCGTTCCAGTGGTTTTGAACGCCCATATAGGCGTTGAAAGAAATATTTCCTTTTCCGGCTTTTCCTTGTTTGGTTGTAACAAGTATTACGCCGTTTGCTCCCCGCGAACCGTAAATAGCTGTTGCCGAAGCGTCTTTCAGAATCTCGGTTTGCTCAATGTCATTCGGATTCAGGAATGAAATATCACTTACGATTATCCCGTCAACGACATAAACAGGCGCACTGTCGTTAACGGTACCGATTCCCCGTATGCGCACTTGTGCGGGCGCTCCGGGTTGTCCGCTATTTGCATTTACGGTAACGCCGGCGACATGCCCTTGCAGGGCATGGTCTAATCCCGAAGAGGGGGTTTTCCGGAGCAAATCACCTTTTATAGAAGATACGGATCCTGTCAAATCACTTTTCTTCAGTGTCCCGTAACCTATTGCTACTACTTCCTGGAGCATTGTTGCATTGAGTTCCAGTACAATATTCAATATACTGTTGCCGGATATTGCTTTTTCCTGCGTTGCATATCCCATGAATGTAAATGTAACGGATTTCCCCCGAGGAACTTTTATGGAGTAATTCCCGTCGATATCGGAAATAGTTCCGATATTCGGACTGTCTTTGACAATGATATTTACGCCAGGTAAAGGCAAGCCATCCTGGTTATCCGTGATTGTCCCTGAAACTTGCCAATCTTGTGCAGCTAAAAATTGCGCACTTGTTATGCAAAAAAATAAAATCAAATTCCTCATTATGTTTTCCTGGTATGATTCATTTATATTAATTTATTTGTGGCAAAAGTAAAGTGGAATTATTTTTTCAGAGCAAATATTCTCTACGCAAAAACTCAATTGACAGGTTCTAAAAATACGTCATAATTACAATTTCTATGCAGTTTTATGTATATATCTCTGTTTATCGCATTTTTATGTTGATGATATATTTCGATCGTTTTTACAATATTTTTTCATGCGTAAATAAATTATTGTACGTTAAGGTCTTTTTCTTACGTCGAACTCAGATTTATGAATGTCCGCCGAGTGACAAAGAAGACAGGAAAAAAGCCTGTGTGATAAAAGAAGAACTTGCGCATCACTCCCTATACGTTCGCTAGCCGAAGGAGATGAAATTGTCCGGATAAATAAGCCGAAAAAACGTCCTGATTACATAAGCTATGGAGGAATGGAAAAACTTACCTGAAAGTATGCTCTTGCGAAGAATCAGTTACCGGTATCAAACCAAAGACGGGATGGATATAAATGTACTGCGATCCAAAACTTCAGGCATGCTGGAAAAAGAATTAGTCGCGGCGCTGATTGCTTACAATTTAGTACGGCAGTTAATATACAAAGCCGCCCAAAAGGGCGG
>JAIRLY010000400.1 GCA_031259075.1 Dysgonamonadaceae bacterium
ACAGGTATCATGACCATGAACCGGTATTCAATTCAAGAAAGACGTATGCGATATGCTCCTGCGCCGCCTTATAAGATACAGGGTGCATTTCAAATTGTCGCATCGTCATTGCGAACAGGTGTACAACAAAATTCCCTTTTTTATAATCAAAATATTTGTCGATTTACAAATAATTGACTGGTAGGGGCAAGGCATGCCTTGCCCCTACTTTGTCGTTGATAATAATCCGGATTGCTTCGTCGCTACGCTCCTCGCAACGACGAAAGGGTACGAAACAGCCGGCGCCGCCGGGTAACAAATTATCTGTGAATAAATACACTGAGCATTCACACGAAATCCGTATGCCGGAAAACCGCACGTACGGACATTGTTTATCGTTTATTGATGTGAATCTCCTACGGAGATTTTTGTTTTGTTTGAATCTTGTTTTCTATTGATATGAATGCCCTAACGGGCAAAATCCGACGGTTTTAGCTCCTGCCGGATTTAATAAGGGGTTTAAAGGATTTAGGATTTATACATACATAAAATAGTCAAAAATCGTCGGGAACGGTTTTTTTTCAGGCATAAGACACTCCTGAATGTCAAAAGGATTTATCCTGTTATTATGCGAAAGTATGGCTAAATCTTTTTTGTCTTTGCATATCAAATTTTTTTCTCACAATAACGCCGCAAAGGTAATGCTTTTTTTATTTCTGCGACATACAATGAGGACAGACGGTCAAACCGCAAAGAACACAAAGACTTTCGCAAAGAACGCAAGGCTTTTCATATACCGACAGTGTCGTTGGGTACGTACGCAAACCGGCGAATATCGCAAAAAATGCGCATTGACTAAAATCTGCTTGAGAAATCAGCGAAAAAGTTGTATGTAGTCATAAAAGAAAGATAAAAACAGACTTGTTTTTAACGCAATTTAACAATGTGCGATTTGTCAAAATGACGTCTAATTTTATAGTAATGTGGGTATTAAGTAATAACGACAAATGTTAAATTACGTTAAATTACGTTAAACAACTAACGTTATACCTAAGCCAATGATTACTTTTGTAAATATTTTTAATTAAAATTTAAAGAAAATGAACACATTTAAAAGATTATTTTTAAAGAAGACATTAATGCTTTTAGGAGCAGGTGCGCTTGTTGCAGTTAGTGTGGTTAATGTTAAACTCGTATTAGCCGATTATAACAAGGATTCATCTGTCTTTTTGATTGTAGAAACTTTAGCCTATGGTGAATCAATAGGCGGTGGGGGAAATGGAAATCCTTCTCCTGTTGAACGCCTTAAACTCGTCACATGTCGTTGTATGGGTTCATCCACATACGGTGCGACATACCGATGCTCTACGGAAGGAACAAGAGAAAAATGTACTGCAACTCAGCAAGGGTCAAATGCTTGTTATCAAGGTACAACGAATTGTGTCGGGACAACAATGTTGTGCGAAGGTCAATCCAATTACTGGATTTATTCATGAATAAATTTAAAGAAATTTGTTTTATATTGGCGCTTGCAAGTTTGTTCGCATGCTGTAATAGCGAGCGAAATCAGCAAATTACGGCAGAAAATGTAATAAAAATAGACGATTCGGAGTTAGTGACACACTATAAGGCATCGGATATATTTGAAGACCTCACATTGATTCCTTTGGAAACGCATGATAGTTGTCTCATTGGGTACATCTCTAAAACGGAAATTACGGACGATGCGATATACACTATGGATGTTAAAAGCAAATTGATTTTTGCTTTTAACAGGGAAGGTAAGTTTAGATTTCAGATAAGTAATCGAGGTCAGGGTCCAAATGAATACATCAGGCTCGCGGATTTTACTGTGATGAAAAACGGCGATGTACTTATTCTGGATGAATACAGAAAACTTATCAGATTTCGGTCGGACGGAACTCACGTGAAGTCTTACAGATTACCGTTCGGTAGCGACGCGGTTGAATCTTTAAATGACACATTGTTAGTGTTCAATGGCTCAGGTAGAGATGACAATGTAATAGTATGGGATATTTGTAAGGAAGTAACAGTTAATTCATTTTTTGAATTCGATATTAAACATGCGCGAAGAATATTTAAACCTCTCACAAGGTATAGGGAAAGTGTCTACTTTATTCGACCACTGTCGTTGCCCATGATATACAATGTGACTTCGGAAAAGTTGGAAAACAAATGGTTTCTTGATTTTGGAAAACGTAATACTTATGATGATAAATTAGTTGCATCTAAAATTGAAGGCGTCGAAATGTTTGCCATTCCACCAGATGCAGTAATGATTGACGAATTTACTGAAACAGATGATTACGTGATATTTTCTTTTCTGTGTGACGAACTGAACGGTCCTTCCGCTTATTTTGTATATTATTCTAAAAAAACAGGGAACAAGAAAATCGTATCTTCCGAACTGTTTGACGACGACCTCACTTTTCATAAATATATACCATGTATTATGACAGCTACAAGTTCCGGACAACTTGTATATACGTTCACGGCATTTATGTTACTGGAAAATATCGAAAAATATGATAAACAGGATGATGTTCAGGTACTCAAAAATAAACTTAAAGATTTGAATGAATATGATAATCCCGTAGTTGTCTTATACTCTTTAAAAGATTTTTAAATAAACTTATATGAATCGCCTTAAAATATTTGTCATTTTATCAATTATACTGATTGGATTGATTGTGTTTGTTAATACAATATATCTGATATATAAAAATAAAAAGAATGGTCTGGAATTGTCAGGTAAAAATGGAGAGATTGAATTTGTTTCAGGAAATTATAATGTATTAAAATCAAATTTGTATTTGATGTCCAAATTAAGTTGTACAGATATTAATAAAGAATTACAGTTAGAGAGCAGGAACACTGAGCATTTTCGATTAATTGATATTTTGTCTGATTCTATATCACACTTATTATTTATCCCTCCCATGTTTTGTTCCTCTTGTAATGAGCGGATATTACAAATTTTGCCTGATATTGTCGAATCGTTTGGGGATAAATTAAAAGTTATTTGTCATCCTGCAGATGTAAATTCAGTGATAAACTATTGTAAAAAAAAGATTTCTTATAGTAATTTGTTTCTAACGAAAGAACAGATAATCAAAGAACACGAACAGATAAATAAAATGTATATTATTAGTCTTACTAGTTTTGGACAAATAAAATCAATATTTCTGATTAATAATGCAGATATAAAGGCATTTAAAGATTATCTTGAGTTTTGTTTGCAAATTAAATTACCAAAAAAAGATTAGCCGGATTCTATAATGTATGCCTTTTTTATTTCTGCAACATACAATGAAGACAGGCTGTCAAACTGCAAAGAACCGTCCGAAACTACATCGAACCCGTCCGGACAGTGCGATTCTTTATCCTTTTCCGTCCGGATTGCCGACAATATTTTTCAACGACTGCGCCATTTTTGAGGCGAACACAAAATCGTTCAACTCTTTATTGTCCGAGTGAAGGATGATATCTTTATTGCCTTCCCACCATTTGCGACCCTCGTAGATGAAGATAATTTTGTCGCCGATTCCCATTACGGAGTTCATATCGTGAGTATTTATTATCGTTGTCATTTGATA
>JAIRLY010000403.1 GCA_031259075.1 Dysgonamonadaceae bacterium
GAGAGGCAAAAGGTAGTCGCGAAGGGTTGTAAAAGTGGCACACTCTCGGTTATTTTTTGTAAGTAATGCAAAGATTGGACGAATAATTTTCTGAAATTTTACAAGCGTATCACTGTCAGGAATGTAGATTTCTACATCTTTTAGACTATCCTGACTGATATTAGGCATAATAGAGCCTCCTGATTGATTCTTTGCTGCTTCTTCATTTTGTTTCAGAGAAAAATAAATGAATTCTTTTAATTTCTTGTCTCTCAGTCTAAAACGGATTGCAAAGCCGCAATAAATAATATCTTCATTTGTGTTTTCTATCAGTCTTGTAGCACCAGGAATCCCACTACGAGCAATAACTACATCATTTTCATTCAATAAATATTTTTCGATTTCTTTTCTCGAAAGAGTTATCTCATCAAGATTATCTGTTCCGATAAATATTGAAGATGCACTAATATTCCTGACATTTACAATCTTTATCTTTTCGCCAACAGTATTTGCTTTTTCGTAATTCGCACCATTTTTAAACTCGCCTAAATTGCCCAACTTCTCAACTTCCCAGTCTTTACCTCTGTTTTGCACAAACCAATACTCATACAACGTTTTCGCCATTGCTTCTAAATTATCATTTATCCGATTATTGAGGGCGATTTTCTCGTCGAGGCAGGAAAGAATTGCGGCGATGCGGCGCTGGGTATCAATGTTGGGGATAGGGACTTTATACTCCGAAAGTAAATCGAATGTAATTTGAGGGAAAGAACAGATGCGATTTTCAGCTCTTTCTTGTAATGTTTGCAGCATTGCATCATTTGTCAGCCAATAGTAAAAATATTTATTATCAACATCTTGTGCGAATTTTCTCAAAACCATCAATTTGGTTGATACTACAAAATCTTCCGTATCATCAAAATCAATGTATGCGTATCTGCCATTTTTGGGACGGATTTCACTGAAAAGAATATCATCTTTTTTGATAGTTTTCTTTGCTTGCCCTTTCAGTTCATCTGTAGGTAATTCGTTTATATTTATCACTTTACCTTTTTCGACATCAGAAGTATTTAAAAACTTCAACTTTGGTTTATCAAATTTGTGAGTAATCGAAATGCTTCTGACAATTTCATCAACTCGCAAATATTTTACTTTTTCTTTTTTCCAATTATTCCCCATACTTCACAGCAATTTTTTAAGTTCTTCAATGTCAGGCAACGCTTTTCGCATTTTTTCGGGCAGTTCGTCGTTAGTTCGGTAGGTAGCCACACCCATAGGCTTTGTGAAGTCGCGAACGGCAAATTCTACAACGGTACGATTCATCTCTTTGCAAAGTATAATACCAATAGAAGGATTTTCGTGCGGTTTGCGTACACGTTCGTCTAATGCCGAGAGGTAGAAATTCAATTGTCCGAGATACGAGGGGCGAAATTTACCTGACTTCAATTCTATGGCTACGAGCGCATTCAGCTCGCGATTAAAAAACAGCAGGTCGATGAAAAATTCTTCGTTGTCAACTTCTACACGATACTGGTTTCCTATAAAACTGAAATCCTGTCCGAAAGTCATAATAAACCGCCGTATATTGGCTATAATCCCTTGTTCAAGAACTCGCTCGTCGATGTCATCGTCGCGCTCTCCATATTGCTCAACATTGAAATAATCGAGCAGGTATTCGTCTTTGAAAACGCCAATGGCTTTCAGCGCCTGACGGACATCGGGCAGTGTTTGCTCAAAATTGTTTGGCATAGAGCCGCGCTTGCCGTACAGGTCGGCTTTCAGGTAGTCGCGCAGGGTGTATTTGCTCCAAAATCGGGTGGCGCACTCGTGGATATAGAACAGTCGGGCATCGAGCGACTTTGTCTTGTTTATGATTTCCATATGATGCGAAAAACCAACTTGAAGAAATTCAACAGGATTAAATTCGCCAGCCACTGGCTGGCAAATTATCGAAATCAGCAAGTTTTCATTGACCTGTAAATCGGTCGCCATTGGCGACCGATTTACAGCATCCTTATATTCAGTTAGTTGTAAATCGCCCGCCATTGGCGGGTGATTTAATTCAATTTCGGTCGCCATTGGCGACCAATTTAAAACCGCCGCCCATTCTTCATAGAAATGCCGCATTTTTTTCATATTTTCAGCTGAAAACCCTCTCAACCCCGGCAACTCTTTTTGCAAATCATTTGAGATTTGTTTGATTGCGCCTGTTCCCCAAAATCCTATGCGGGAATTTTCGGACACATAGCGTCCAATGCCGTAGTAGAGCGACAGTTGCTCTCTGTTGGCAGTAGATACCGTGCGGTACTGACTGCGCAGAATTGCTTCTTTTATGGCTTTTACCGCCTCCAAATATTCTTTGTTATTGTTCATATCGCAAGCCATCCAACTGTTTCATTATTTCTTTTTCCAACGCGGCGCTTTCGACAAAGAGATTTTTAAGATTTTCTTTGTATCCCTGCATCTTTGCCTCAAACTCTGCGGGCGTAAGAGCGACATACTCAATCTTTATGTCGAAATACTGTCCTGCCGAAAGGGAATAGTTTTTGTCGCGAATAGCGTCATAATCAATCACTACCGAAAAATAGTCTATCGCCGTCCGGCTGTTCATTGCCGAAATAATTTGCTGCTCGTCTTCTGCCGACAACAAAGTTTTCTGATTTTTGCCGTCTTTGATTTTTGTCCCTAATTTCGAGGCATCAACCAAGACGACATTCCCGCTGCTTGCCTTGTCAATAAACAGAATACTGACGTTTGTGCCTGTCGTGGCAAAGATATTGCTCGGCATCGAAACTACGCCTTTAAGCCATTTATTATCAACAAGTTTTTTGCGAATTTTCATTTCTATTCCGCTTTGCGCCGTGATAAATCCTGTTGGCACAACTACAGCCGCTTTACCGGTATCGTTCAACGAAAAGATAATATGCTGAATAAAAAGCAGATATATTGCCATTTTGTCTTTGTCTTTGTTAGGAATATTCGGCACTCCCGCAAAAAACCTTTCGGTTGAATTGGGCAGGCTTTCCACATCGTTGCGCCAATCTGAAAAATCCAATTTAAACGGCGGATTGCTGACGATAAAGTCCATTTTTTGCTTGTGGCGGTTATGAGTAACGGTATTTCCCTGCACGATATTGTTGATGGAGTGTGATAAATCGTTTAGTATCAGATTTAATCGCAACAGATTACTGGATTTTTGCGAAATGTCCTGCGAGTAAATCGTGCAGCGGTCGGTACCGATTCGGCTTGCAATGTTCATCAGCAAAGTGCCGCTGCCAGCCGAAGGGTCGTAAACCTTTACATTGCTCGGTTTGTCCTGTCCGACAAGGATTTCCGCCATAATTTTCGCAACAGAGTGAGGCGTGTAGTATTCGGCATATTTCCCGCCA
>JAIRLY010000006.1 GCA_031259075.1 Dysgonamonadaceae bacterium
AATATTGCCATTGATTTTTACTGTTTCTTACTAAACGGCATTCACTTTATTTTAGTATTTAAAATATGTTAAAAATCCTCTCCCTTATTTTTTGAGATTTTTCTTCCGAACACGACTGGGCTGAGGCCCCTACCTTGTCTTATCTTGCAAAATTAGCCGGAATTTTTTATTTTTCCTAATCTTTTATCCTTAAATTTTCAACTTTTTGAACAGACCTACATCTCTCTAAAGCAGCCCGCGTGAAGTATAATAAAAAAAATTATTACCTTTGCAACCGGCAAAATCAGTTTTATTTAATTTGATTTTGATGATATTTGTCTGATTATAAATATATTAAGGAAAATAATGTCATTACAATGTGGTATCGTAGGTCTTCCTAACGTTGGAAAATCGACTCTTTTCAATTGCCTTTCCAATGCGCAAGCGCAAGCGGCAAATTTCCCTTTCTGTACAATAGAGCCTAATGTAGGCATGATTACTGTACCTGATGAACGTTTGACCCAATTAGCCGCTCTGGTGCGTCCACAAAAAATTATACCGGCAACGGTAGAAATTGTAGATATTGCCGGTTTGGTGAAAGGAGCGAGTAAAGGAGAGGGTTTAGGCAATAAATTCTTAGCTAATATCCGCGAAACAGATGCTATTTTGCATGTTTTACGCTGTTTCGACGATGAAAATGTGACTCATGTAGACGGAACAGTCAATCCGGTTCGCGACAAAGAAATTATTGATTATGAATTACAGTTGAAAGACCTCGAAACAGTAGAATCTCGTATCAATAAAGTGCAAAAACAAGCGCAAACCGGCGGAGATAAACAAGCTAAAGCCGCATTAGATGTTTTATTGCGTTACAAGGAAGTATTGGAACAAGGAAAATCGGCGCGGACCGTCAGGTTCGACAACAAAGAAGATGAAAAAGTAGCTCGTGAATTATTTCTTTTAACGAATAAACCGGTGCTCTATGTTTGCAATGTAGATGAGGCTTCGGCGCTGTCGGGCAATCAATATGTCGACCGTATCAGGGAAGCGGTAAAAGAAGAAAATGCCGAATTATTGGTTGTGGCCGCAAAAATCGAATCGGAAATTGCCGAATTTGAAACATACGAGGAACGTGAAATGTTTCTCAGCGAATTAGGCTTGAAAGAATCCGGAGCGAACCGTTTGATTAAAGCCGCTTACAAATTACTGAACTTGGAAACATTCTTCACCGCAGGTCCGCAGGAAGTTCGCGCATGGACTTATCTGAAAGGAAGTAAAGCCCCTCAATGTGCGGGAGTGATCCATACCGATTTCGAAAAAGGATTTATCCGGGCGGAAGTGATAAAATACAGGGATTATCTGGAATTAGGCTCGGAAAACGCTTGTAAAGAAGCCGGTAAAATGAGCATTGAAGGAAAAGAATATATCGTACAAGATGGAGATATCATGCATTTTCGCTTTAACGTGTAACTTTTAATTAAAAACTAAAAAAATGAAAAAAAGAAGAATATTATCGCTTTTGTGCTTTTGGACAGGAATATCTTTCTGTGTTTCAGCACAAAGCACAAAATCGACCGTTGACAATTTATCTGCTTACGTAACCAAAGATTCCATTCAAGGATGGACACATTCGGGATTAGTCGGCATTACTTTCGGACAAACCTCTTTACATAATTGGGTTGCCGGAGGTGATAATACCATTTCGGGAAATGTAATTCTTAATGGTTTTGCAAATTACGTGAAAGACAAATGGTTTTGGGATAATAAACTGTCGCTGGAATATGGAATGGTTTATTCGTCTTCCTACAACTGGCAGAAAAATGCGGATAAAATCAATTTAACTTCTGTGGCAGGTCGCAAAATTACCAATAAATGGTCAACCTCTTTTTTGTTGAATTTTAACACCCAATTTGCAAAAGGGTATAATTATCCGAATACGGAAAACTATATCTCAACATTTATGGCGCCTGCTTATACCGATGCTGCTTTGGGATTTACGTATAAACCGAACAAAAAATATACTTTATTTATTTCTCCTATTGCCGAAAAAGTAACTTTTGTTTTAAATGATTCATTGTCTTCTATTGGAACTTTTGGAGTGGAGCGGGGAAAGACAATAAAATGGGAAACAGGAGCCTATTTAATGGCAAGTACCAGTCAAACTGTTTATGGAAATATCGGAATTATTTCCTCCTTGAATTTATTTACGCCTTATGATAAAAACTTTGGAAATATTGACGTAAACTGGGATTTGCTGATTAGCTACAAAATAAAAAAAATGTTCACGGCAACACTTAATACGGCACTCCGTTATTACGACAACGAAATAAAAAGGATACAATTTAAGGAAATTCTGGGTTTAGGATTGACTTATACTTTTTAAGAGTTGCCGACGGATGTGAATTTTGCAATATTCTAAAAAAAACGTATATTTGTGCATCTTAAAAACCCTCTAAATCGTAATAAATGTCTATTGTAATCAGAGAAGTAACGGACAAAGCTACTCTTAAAAAGTTTGTTTCTTTTAATATAAAGTTATATAAAGAAAGCCCTTACCATGTTCCTACGTTAATCGAAGATGAACTTATGACTTTAAGAAAGGACAGAAACCCCGCTTTTGAATTTTGCGAATCAATTTATTATTTAGCCTATAAAGACAACAAAATAGTAGGTAGAATAGCCGGAATTATCAATCATCGAGCCAACGAAACATGGAACCAACAGTACGCACGTTTTGGCTTTTTAGATTTTATTGATAACGAGGAAGTTTCAAAAGCATTGTTTCAGGCGGTCGAAAAATGGGCGGTCGGAAAAGGCATGAATGGTATTCAAGGCCCTTTGGGTTTTACCGATTTGGATCATGAAGGATTGCTGGTTTGGGGATTCGATCGAATGGGAACCATGGCAACTTCTTACAGTTTTCCGTATTATAAAGAACACCTAGCCAGATTGGGTTATGAAAAAGACCAAGATTGGCAAGAATTTTTAATTAAAATACCGGAAGAAGTCCCTGAAAAACATCGCAGGATTTCAGAAATTGTCTTGAAAAAATATGGCTTGAAAATCAAAAAATTCAAACGAACAAAAGAAATCTGGCCTTATGCAAAGAAAATATTTCTATTGTGGAATGAAGCTTACAGACCGCTTTACGGCTATTCGGAATTATCGCCTAAACAGATCGAATATTATATTAAAATGTATATTCCGATGTTGCGTTTAGAACTGATCACATTGGTAGTCAGAGAAGATGATGATGCTGTAGTGGGATTGGCAATCACTTTGCCGAGTTTATCAAAAGCATTGAAAAAAGCAAAAGGAAGACTGATACCTGTCGGATGGTTTTATTTATTAAAAACCTTATACGGGAAAGGAAATGTCGTTGACTTATATATTATGGGCGTTTTGCCCGAATACCAAAACAAAGGGATAAACGCATTGCTCTTTTACGATTTGATCCCTATTTTTAATAAATTAGGATTCTCTTGCGCTGAAAGCAATCCCGAATTGGAAATGAATAGAAAAATGCAATCACAATGGGATGATTTTGATACGGAACATATCAAAACCCGAAGAGCATTTATCAAAAAATTATAAAGAAACTATCTATGAATCAAGAAATAATCTACGACGAAACAAACATTGTAAAACTGGAGTGGTGGGAACACATACGTGTTCGTCCCGGAATGTATATCGGAAAATTAGGCGATGGAAACTATTCCGATGACGGGATCTATGTATTGTTGAAAGAAGTGTTGGACAATGCCATAGATGAACACATGATGGGATACGGAAAAAACATTGATATTATCATTGAAGATGGCGTTGTGACCGTACGTGATTATGGACGAGGAATCCCCTTGGGGAAAGTGGTAGACGTTTCTTCTCAAATGAACACCGGAGGAAAATACGACTCAAAAGCATTCAAGAAATCCGTCGGAATGAATGGAGTCGGGATTAAAGCCGTTAACGCACTTTCTTCTTATATGCTTGTGCAAAGTTTTCGCGAAAGAGAAACAAAAGCCGTAGAATACTGTAGAGCGCATGTTACAGAAGATATGCCGGTACAGGCGAGCAATGAGCCGAACGGCACTTTAGTCCGTTTTATTCCGGATAAAGAAATCTTCAAAGAATACCATTTTCAAGATAAATACGTAGAACCTTTGTTGAAGAATTATGTCTTTCTTAATTCAGGCCTGACAATTAATTACAACGGAAAAAAATTTTATTCCAAAAATGGATTGGAAGATCTTCTAAACGAAAATATGACTTCAGAACCTTTATATCCGATTATCCATTTGCAAGGAACAGATATTGAAATTGCCATAACTCATGCCCACCAATACGGAGAAGAATACTATTCGTTTGTAAATGGACAATATACGACGCAAGGGGGAACACATTTATCGGCATTCAAAGAAACCATTTCCAGAGTAATTAAAGAATATTACAGTAAAAATTTTGAATATTCGGATATCCGGATGGGAATTACAGCCGCCATTGCTATTAAAGTCGAAGAACCCGTATTCGAATCACAGACAAAAACCAAATTAGGCTCTAAAGATATGGGACCGGGAGCCCCCTCCGTTGCTAAATTTATAGGCGATTTTATAAAAAAAGAGTTGGATAACTACCTTCACAAAAATTCCGAAACTTCGGATATTCTCCTTAAAAAGATTACCGATTCGGAAAAAGAACGAAAAGCCATTGCCGGAGTTACCAAATTGGCAAAAGAAAGAGCTAAAAAGGCAAATTTGCACAATAAAAAATTGCGTGATTGCCGGTTGCATTATACGGATATAAAAGGAGATAATCTGGATGAAACCTCTATTTTCATTACCGAAGGCGACTCGGCCAGCGGATCCATTACTCAAAGTCGAGACCCAAATTATCAGGCTGTATTCAGCTTGCGGGGAAAACCTTTAAATACGTTCGGATTAACCAAAAAAATTGTCTATGAAAATGAAGAATTTAATCTCTTGCAAGCAGCCTTGAATATTGAAGAAGGATTGGAAGGATTGCGCTACAATAAGATCATTATTGCTACCGATGCAGATGTAGATGGAATGCATATTCGTTTATTAATTATTACTTTCTTTTTACAGTTCTTTCCCGATTTGATTAAAAATAAGCATGTTTTTATTTTGCAAACACCACTTTTTCGGGTACGAAATAAAAAAGAAACCATTTACTGCTATTCTGAAGAAGAACGAATAAATGCGATAGAAAAATTAGGCCCTAATCCTGAAATCACCCGTTTCAAAGGATTAGGCGAAATATCGCCTGCCGAATTTAAACATTTTATTGGGAGTGATATTCGTCTGGATCCTGTCGCTATGAGAAAATCAGATGCAGTGAAAGAAATGCTGGAATTTTATATGGGAAAAAACACGATGGAAAGACAAAACTTTATCATTAATAACTTAGTTGTAGAAGAAGATGTTTAAAAGGAAAGCAATATTCCCCGGCACTTTCGACCCATTCACTATCGGACACTTGTCGTTGGTAGAAAGAGGGTTACAATTAGTGGATGAAATAGTCATTGCTATCGGGGTCAATCCGAACAAAAAAACGTTTTTTTCGCCGGAGCAACGACTGGAAACTATTTCAAAACTTTTCGAACAAAATCCACAGGTATCAGTGCAGTTCTACGATAGTCTGACGGTAGATTTTGCAGAAAAAGTCGGCGCACGATTTATTCTTCGAGGCATTCGTTCCGTCAATGACTTCGAATATGAAAAAAACATTGCCGACGTCAACCGTAAAATATCGGGTATCGAAACTTTCGTGTTATTTACCGAACCGGAACATACGCATATCAGTTCTTCTATTGTCAGGGAATTGCTGGCGTATGGTAAAAATGTAGATGACTGGGTACCCATTGTCTCTTCCAATTCCGGCGGGGAAGAATTTTAATGGCGATTGTTGCGCGGGTCCCGTTTTTCGCTCATCTCTAAAAAAGCACTGAAAAGATGTTTCCCCTGCGCTTGCTTACGCAAGTGCAGGGGAAACATCCTTTATCTTTTTATACACCGGACAGGATATGCACCCCCTGTCCATGTGTTATTATCTTGTCTTTCCAACCTTCCTTCGCCACCAACAAATAGTACGTTCTCGACTGTAGTGTAGTACCAAACTATATTACTCCAATGCGAAAATTCCGACTTCGCAATATTCGCGCATCGCCCTGCATAGATCCCCCAATCTAACCAGTATGGCCAGGCCGTCGGCGACGAAGTATGGGCATTCAAATAAGTCGCCAAGCCTCGCCATTCGGTGGGATTGGGCAAATACCATCCGTCTGTATTAGGACAAGCCTCAGGCGCTTGCTCAAAGGTGTAATAATACCCCCGTTCTCCTTCAGCACGACCGGTATAAGTTGTAGCGCTTGGAGTTCCTTCTTTCGAATTTTCAAGCATCCATGTACCGACGTCATAGGGATACGTATAAATTTTATACATATTGTCTCCAATTTTTGCCGTAGCCGAACCCTCATTTGTATCTTCGCTATTATCCGTATTGACGACATTCCATTTTTTGCCATTCCAAATATAAATACCTTTTCCGTTGCCGTCTTTAATGGATGCATTTGTATTGTAAACCATCATTCCTGTAGCCGTACCGACATCGCCGGCTAATCCAAAAGTAATAACATCAGCCAGCGAAACGGTTGGTAATTTGAATCCCTGAGTGGTCGATTGTAAATCCAACACTGCGCCGTCATGCGGATCGGCTTCACTACCGATTACCACTTGTGCATTCACACTTGCTGTGCTCAACATTAGGAGCATCAGCGCTAAAAACATCATCTTTCTTTTCATGTTTGAAAAATTAAATTAATATTTATTGTTTATTTGAAACGGTTCCGGTAAAGACAACCGGCTTTTATTAAACAATGAGAACAAATGATTTTTTTAATTCGAATAGTTGTCTTTACCATCGACCGTATATTCATATTATACTATGTTCAAGATTATTTAAAAATACGAAGCGTGGGGACCTTTAACTTTATCCGCTTATAGAGGTTCTCGACTACCCATAGCTGCAAATAAGTTATACCCACGCCTTCAACGTGAGCGTTTACAAACTTACTCCTGCAGCTATCGAAATTGTCGAGATTTCTATAAGCAAGAATAAAAGCTAACGCTTTCTGAATTAATATGTAATTTTAAAAAATACTGTCTGTTTCTTTATGAAATTTTAATTAATCGTTTTATGTTTATAAAATCGCACAAAATTAGTGAGATTTTTTGAAATAGAAAAAGAAAAAGGAAAAAATAACAGCACTTCAGCGATTAAAAAACAATAGTCGCAAAGCTTAGTTATCACAACTTCCTTGCGGCTTTAATTTTTTATAAATGAAAGAACAGTATAGTTAACCACTCAGTCTCAAATACTTAGGGGCTGAGACCTCTGCCTTGTCTTATCCTGCAAAATTAGCCGGAATTTTTTATCCCTGAATCGCTGATCTTTTATTAGCTTATTAATTTACGATATTTGACTCGTTTAGGTTCGACATTACCTAAGCGGTGTCGTTTGTTTTCTTCATATTCCGAATAGGAGCCTTCAAAGAAAAACACTTCCGAATCTCCTTCAAATGCAAGGATATGAGTGCATATTCTATCCAAAAACCATCTATCATGAGAAATAACAACGGCGCAACCGGCAAAGTTTTCTAATCCTTCTTCCAATGCGCGTAAAGTATTCACATCAATATCATTCGTTGGTTCGTCGAGCAAAAGGACATTGGCTTCCGACTTTAAAGTTAAAGCCAGATGCAAACGATTTCTTTCGCCTCCGGAGAGTGCGCCGCATTTTTTTTCCTGATCCGCACCGCTGAAATTGAATCTTCCCAAATAAGCCCGCGAATTGATTTCTTTTCCACCGACGCGAATAAATTCCGTTCCACCGGAAACGATCTGAAATACTGTTTTTTCAGGATTTATTTCCGCATGACTTTGATCAACATATCCGATGCGGACTGTTTCACCCACTTCAAATATTCCCTTATCCGGTTTGTCTAAACCCATAATCAAACGGAAAAGCGTTGTTTTACCAGCGCCGTTGGGACCGATAATTCCGACAATTCCATTGGGAGGAAGCATGAAGTTTAAATTATCATATAACAATTTATCTCCGAATGCTTTTGCTACTTGGATGGCTTCAATGACTTTATTTCCTAAACGAGGTCCGTTGGGAATAAATATCTCCAATTTTTCCTCTCGTTCTTTTGTATCCTGATTCAATAACTGTTCGTAAGAATTTAGGCGAGCCTTTCCTTTAGCATGGCGGGCTTTTGGCGCCATTCGCGACCATTCCAATTCCCGTTCTAAAGTTTTACGGCGCTTACTGATTTGTTTTTCTTCTTGAGCCATTCGCAAGGTTTTCTGTTCCAGCCAAGAAGTATAATTTCCTTTCCAGGGAATACCTTCTCCTCTGTCTAATTCCAGAATCCAACCGGCTACATGGTCCAGAAAATAACGGTCGTGCGTAATACAGATGACCGTTCCGGCATATTGTTGAAGATGCTGTTCCAGCCAATCAATGGATTCTGCGTCCAAATGGTTGGTTGGTTCATCCAACAAAAGAATATCCGGCTGTTTCAACAGAAGACGACACAATGCCACGCGCCGTCTTTCCCCTCCCGAAAGCGTTCCGACCAGTTGATCTTCCGGTGGACAACGCAAGGCATCCATAGCTCGTTCCAACTTACTGTCGATGTTCCATGCGTCTGTAACATCTATTTTATCTTGTAACTCTGCTTGACGAGCAAAGAGTTTATCCATTTTATCCGCATCTTCGTAATATTCGGGAAAGCCGAATTTTTCGTTTATTTCTTCATATTCTTTCAAGAGGCCAATTGTATCTTGAACTCCTTCTTGTACAATTTCTTTTACGGTCTTTGAATCGTCTAATGACGGATCTTGTTCCAAATATTCGATAGAATATCCCGACGAGAAAACTACTTCTCCCTGATATTCTTTTTCTATCCCTGCAATAATTTTCAGCAAGGTAGATTTTCCGGAGCCATTCAAACCTATAATTCCGATTTTCGCTCCATAGTAGAAAGAAAGATAAATATCTTTAAGTACTTGTTTGTTAGGAGGAAAAGATTTACTTACCCCTACCATTGAAAAAATAATTTTTTTATCATCTGCCATAATCAGGATTGCTTTTAAACGATTGCGAAGGTACGAACATCCGGTTAAAACTCCAAATGTTTGCGCTATTGGGTTCATGGTTTAAAATTTGTATCTTTATATGGTATCTATTCATTAAAGAATCATTCACAATTTTATTTGACTCAGTCAAACGATTCTGTTCGGATTCAGTAACTCCATGAATATAAAAAGGTAGCATTCTGTTTTTTATAAGTTGCTGATTTTTAGTAACTTTGTGTTACAAAATAAAAAACAAATGCTACACAAAATAAAGTACACAAATTATTTTGGAACTCAAAAATTATTCGTTCAAACGAAGAAATATTTCAAATGCGGGTTACAGTATTGCGTTCTTTGAATATTTCTGACTTTAGTGTACCTCTTTCTTTGGACAGAAATTAATACTTTGTGAAACAAATTTATTATAACATTTCTTTTCCGAAGAAAGATCAAAACGGGTTACTGGTCAATATTGGAAAAATTAGACTTTCAAGGGTTCCCATCTATTTAGGTTTGTCCAGATATAAATACCGGCGCTGCCATTTCCGCCGATAGTATTGGGGTTGATGTTATACACTAACATCCCCAGACCATTGTCTGAAGATCCTTTTAATTGCCAATCGGTAACGTTTTCCAGTGAAATGCGTGGCAATAACAAACCTAAATTCTGACCTTTTACTTTTGACAAATCCAAGACAGCTCCGCTGTGCGGATCTTGATCACTACCGATTGTTACTCGCGCTTTCATACTTGCTACACTCAAAAATAAGAGCATCAGCACTAAATAAATTATTTTTCGTTTCATATTTAATAAATTTTCAATGTAATTACAAACTGTAAAGCCGTGCACTTTGCACTTTAATCTCATATTCAAGCAATTTGAACTTCCATATACCGAGAGAGAAAAGGTTGTTGAAATCATCGATATTTCAGAAGCAAGAATACAGGATAATACTTTATATACTAATGTATTATATCTTTGCAAAATACTTCTTAACTGTGTCGTTAAAATTACCTTTTATCTATTTTGCAATTGATTGTGCAAAAGTAGTAAGGTTTTTTACGACTAAAAGAATAATATTGTATCATAAAAATTACACTTTGTTTACTTTTTTAATAATATATAGAAAAGACAAAGGAGAAAGACATAAACAGGGAAGAGAAAAGGCGTTTTTCTGTCTCGCTTTTTTCTTTCAAATTTAGAACGAAAAAATATCCCTATTAATTGGGGGGATACGATAGTAAATATCCCTATAAATGGGGATTGTAAAGAAGAATCGGAACTTGTACTTTTGTACCGTCAGAAAATAAACAAAAAAAATGAAATTTAAGTATCTTTTAATAATAAACTTTCTCATTTTTTCTCCATTTTTAATTGTTCAGGCAGAAGTAAAAGACACGACAACTGCCGTAACGCCTCTAAAACACCGTTTTACATTGGGTGGTTATGGAGAAGCAATCGCTCAACGCATGTTTTACAGCGATAATGTGGCCCGGTATATGTACCCCGAAAGTAATAAGGACGCCACACACGGTCGTTTCGACTTGCCCCATGTAGTCGTTTATATGGCTTATGATTTCGGCAAAGGCTGGAAATTTTCTTCTGAAATAGAATTTGAACATGGTGGCTCCGGAAGTACATTTGAAATAGAAAAAGAAGAAACCGGCGAATATGAGACCGAAATAGAAAAAGGAGGCGAAGTCGTTCTCGAACAGTTTTGGATCGAAAAAACGTTTTCCGATGAAGCCAATCTTCGAATAGGGCATATTATTGTTCCTATCGGATTGACCAATCAATATCATTTACCGACCGATTTTTTTTCAGCGCTCCGACCGGAAGAAGAAACGGCCATTTTGCCTTGTACATGGCATCAAACCGGTATCAGTTTTTGGGGTAAAACCAAACATTGGCGCTATGAAGCCCAATTCTTATCGGGATTGGATGCCGAACGGTTCAGCAACGCCGGATGGATCAAAGAAGGTGCTATTTCTCCTTACGAATTTGAAATTGCCAATTCGTATGCAGGTGCTCTTCGAGTAGACAATTATTCCGTTCCCGGATTGCGGATCGGACTGAGCGGGTATTACGGCTACAGCGCTCAAAACAGCTTGAAATGGGAACGTTATAAAAATCAAAATGTAAAAGGCGCTGTAAGTATCGGCGCACTCGACGCTGTTTATAACGATTATAATCTGTTGGCTCGCGGCAATGTAATCTATGGACATTTAGTTAATTCGTATGCTATTTCCATGATTAATAAGAAACTGCCTTCGGCAAGTCCATCGCCAAGAACGGATGTGGCTTCCGATGTGTTAAGTTATTATGTAGAAGCTGGATACGATCTGTTTTCTTTCTTTCCGAAATTCCGAAACAAACAAGAAAAACTGTATGTTTACGGACATTATGGTTTTTATGATTCCATGTATAAAACCGATAAAAGAATTGCGGCAAAAGATTGGACGAAAAAAACAATTATTAGCGGAGGCATCAATTATTATCCGCTAAAAGAAATTGTAGTGAAGGCAGAATATTCTTTCCGGAAATTCAGCGCTCTCTACAACAATGAGCCGACATTTTCGTTGGGAATCGCATACGCAGGGCTTTTTAAATAAAAAATAACAATTAAAAAATAAAGACATTATGAAAAGTTTAATGAGAAATGGTGTACTCGTATGGGCGCTAACAGCGTTCGTTTTGAGTTTTTCTTCTTGCGAAGAAGAAATAAAAGAAAATAACGATGACGTAAAAGTAAATGCGGCTGTGGAGGCATGTTCAAAACTTGCAACATTATTTACAAGTATTGAATATGACAAGGGAAGCGATGATTTGTATAAACAAATTCTGGAAAATTATGTTAATTCAACGATTATTCCGACATATCGCTCTTTGGCGGAAGCTGCCCTTGAAATGCGTACGGCCAATGATGCATTAAAAGCAAATCCGGCCAATGAAACCATGAAGAAAGCGTCGGAAGCATGGATGAAAGCGCGTATCTGGTGGGAAATCAACGAAGCGTTTCTTTTTGGTCCGGTAGGCGAAAGCGCTCTGGATATTGACGGCCACATTGATTCCTGGCCTTTGGAATTGGAAGCCATCCAAACTTCCATTGCCGAAGGGGGAAATATCACCGGTCAGGATGCATGGAATTTGAATGCGGAAGTGATCGGCTTTCACGTGACCGAATATTTACTTTACCGCGACGGACAGTCCCGTCCGGTAAGCGATTTGACGTCTGCCGAATTGAATTATCTTACCGCAGCTACCGATGCATTGGTATGGGATTGCGTTCTGGCTTATGTGGCTTGGGTTGGCGAAGACAATGTATCAGAGGAGATGAAAACCGTTTTCAAGGAAAACTCTGATGTGGTAGCTCATTTGGAGAATAATCCTACTTATAAAAATTTTGCCGCTAAGATGAAAGATGCTTCCGGTTTTTCAAATTCCTTTGCTTCTGCTGTTAGTCAAATTTCCGATGGCGCTGCCGAGATAGCGAATGAAGTAGGAGAAACAAAAATAGCCGCCCCTTATGCAACCGGTAAGGTGGAAGAAGTCGAATCGTGGTATAGCTGGCATTCATTGGACGACTATAAAAACAATATTGAAAGTATAAAAAATGCGTATTTAGGAGGTGTTGATGGCAGTACCCGTACTTCGACATCCCTGAGTACTTATGTTAAACAGATAAGCACGGATTTAGATACAGCTATTAAACGTCAAATAGATGACTGTATTTCGAAAATTGACGCCATTGGCGCCGACGGAAGATCTTTTTATGAAGTTGTGCGTGATCGTAAAAAATAAATAATTAAATGAAAGTCTTAAAATTATCTTTGAGAATTGTATTATTCCTTGTATTTGTTGTTTCTTGTGCGGATGAAAAAGGGACAGGTTCTGGAGAAATTGTAATACCGGATATTCCTTCCAATAGACCTCCCTATAGTGAAGAACGTTCGGAATGGTATCCGGGTGGCGAAAATGGAACTGTATTTATTTCTAATACATTGTCTTATCAACAAGCGATGCCTTTCATTGACGCTAATCCGGAATTATACAGGGCTTTTATGCGTGGTGAACGTATTTTTGAGAAAAGTTTCGTCACAACGGAGGGAATGGGTTATTCGGGATTAGGTCCTGTTTATATCCGGAAATCATGCATCGCCTGCCATCCGAGTTACGGAGGAAGAAGCAAACGGGTAGACAAATTCGATACCAACGATAGCCGAAACGGTTATTTGTTAATGATTTATGATCCTAATTCTCCGACGCTGGCTTTAGCAAGCAATTATTTTACCGGAATGACTCAAACGCAAGCTGTTTCTCCCTATAAATCGCCGATCAAAGAATCGGGCATACACCTCGAATGGCTTCCTTATACGGATGAATACGGTAACAAATATGAAGATGGAACTTCTTATTCGCTTATTTATCCTAAAATAACGATTGATCAGGACGCTATTTTGTTCAAAAATTTTGATATGAGCAAACACGCCGCTTCCATCGAAGCTACGATTGGCATTTACGGCGTTGGCTTGTTGGATGCTATTTCGGACGAAGACTTGCGGGCAGAACATCAAAGTCAACAAACGCGCGGGTATTGTCCGGGCGTTATCGGAGCAGATATTGATGAAACAGGATTAAACCCGTATTATCCGGGCAAACATCCCGGAAGGTTCACTTATCTTTGTACACGTGCTACGATTGATAACGGACCGGGTTCGAATGCCCTTTGGAATATTACGAATGTGACGCGTCCCGACAGAAGATACCATTATATTACGGAAGAATATGCCAAAGTAATGTCCAAAGATCCGGATGTTCAAAAAGCATTGGGACAAAGTGAAGCGGAAATTTTTGCCTATCTGATGTCCAAAGAGCTTAAGCCGGAAATGACAATGGAAGATTACAATGATTTTATGGTTTGGCATCGGGCAGTCGCTGTTCCGGCAGCCCGTAATTTGGACGATGAGAAAGTGAAAAAAGGGAAAACGCTCTTCAGCGAAGCCGGTTGTGCCGCTTGTCACAAGCCTTCGTGGACTACGCGTAGCGATTATAAGCCGCAACCCGAACTTTCCAACCAGAAGATTTATCCTTATACGGATCTTTTGCGTCACGACTTGGATATGTATGAACCGGGGCGGGTGAAACTTTGCCGGACAACTCCTTTGTGGGGACGCGGCTTAATGCCTGTCGTATCCGGACATTCGGATCATCTCCACGATTTACGCGCCCGCAATTACGAAGAAGCTATCTTGTGGCATGGAGGAGAAGCAAAACAAAGTAAGGATAAATTTCGCAAAATGTCGAAAGAAGACCGTGATGCTTTGGTTAAATTCTTGGAATCTATATAGGATGAATGGAGAGAGGCAAAAGGAGAGAGAAAATCAAATATATAGCGTTTGGTAGCTTAATAGCGCTTTTAATAATACTCGCGACAGCTACCGTCGTCGAAAAACTTTGGGGTAGTGAGTTTGTTCATGCACAAATTTACAAAGCAGGGTGGTTTGTCGCTCTATGGTTTGTATTAGGCGTCAGTGTACTTTTTATTTTGTGCCGTGCGCCGTGTGTCATGCACCCTTTTACTCTATTATTGCATTGTTCGTTAGTAATTATACTCCTTGGAGCGTTTATTACTTATCTTACGGGCGACCGGGGATTTGTTCATATAAGACAAGGAGAAATAGCCAATTTCTATATTTCGGAAGAGAATGCTGTGAAGCATTCTCTTCCGTTTAACGTGAAATTACTTTTATTTGATATAGAATATCATCCGGGTACGGATGAGCCGGCCGATTATATTAGTTTCCTGAAAATAGATGAAGAAGTATGCAGGGTTTCGATGAATAAGATTTTCAAACGACAAGCCTATCGGTTGTATCAAATGGATTATGATGCCGACGAAATGGGAACAACTCTCTTGGTCAGTCATGATCCTTATGGGATCGCTGTCACCTATACGGGATATGTACTACTTGCGATTTCCATGCTGGGATTACTGTTTATTCGAATAGATTGGAGAGGGATGATTTACACATTCGTTCCGGTTGCCGGATTGTGGTATTACATTTCACAACTGAATCCGATAACTCCGGTCTTGCGTTCGCCACTATTAGCTGCTCATGTATCGGTCATTATGATTTCTTATTTGCTCCTTTTGATAATTGCCGTTTTAAGTATTATCGGCCTTTTTTCTAAAAAATTATCTAAAAAATTTTATCTCCGGAATAGTAAACTGCTGTATCCCGCATTGTTTCTCTTGGCCACAGGCATCTTTATCGGAGCCGTTTGGGCTAATATTTCGTGGGGAAGATATTGGGGCTGGGATGCTAAAGAAACTTGGGCGTTAATCACGCTATTGGTTTATGCATTTCCTTTACACAAAGGTAGTTTGCCTTTTTTCCGAAATCAACGAAAATTCCATATTTATTGCGTTATCGCTTTCTTTTCAATTTTAATGACATTTTTTGGCGTCAGTTATTTTTTGGGAGGAATACATAGCTACATATAAATAGACATGTAATTTTATCTGCCGATTTTGGTTTTTCCAAAAAATCTCACTATTCTTGTTCGATTTTATTAAAAAATAAGCAAAGTTTCTACGGAGCGATACATTTCGGACGGAATGGGGTGCAGCACGCAGGTATCATATCCGGTATTCATAACGAGGAACTGCAAGGTTAACCTTTTTTTAAATAGCAAGGGTGGAGTATCTCCACCCTTGCTTGTTACGGCCACAGTTACACGATAGTCCTTCGATTAGGAAAGGCCGGATGCCTTTATGCATGGACAAATTGTCTAATTGTCATTTTTCTTGCAACGGACACTACGCATGTAGTATTTGTAGATGTTGTACCTGTACACTCCGGTGAGGTTGTTACGCAGGGTCCGGCACCATGCGAAGTTTTCTGAACGGGAACTAATCGACCAGAAGTACGCACCTGTGCCGTAACCGCCAAAATTTCCGTGATCGGCGCCGCCCACGAGCAAGGCGTCGAAACCGTTAGCGGTAAGATCGTTACTTGTGCCGTTAGTCGCAGTGGTCGAGGTCAAAACCTTCGTTGCGCTTTTCATGACTGAGCCATGACCGTTACCCGAGGAAGGACGGGGTTCATTATTAATTGTTTCCCAACTCTCGTTCCAAGCCGTTGTAGCACCGGTACCGTAAGTTCCCTCAGCGCTGTTGGCTATCTCTTTTTCCAACTCATTCCATTCCCTGTCGCTCGGCAGGTGCCAGCCGTCCGGACAGATGCCCTGAATGTTTTCCGAATTGCCGGCGTTGGATTCACCTTGTCCTTCATTATCACTTACGCCTGTACGACCGGTAACCGCAGCCCATGTATACAATAACCCGTATTCCGGATGGCTATCCAATATATCATCGGCAGTAGCGGCGGCTACACTTGCTCTACTGCCCGGATACCAGTAATATTTTAATGACGAATCCTCACCGGGATTGCCGTTTTCAATCAAGTCTGTTACTGAAGAAGACTTCGTGGAACGCAAATTCTGGGTCATCCAACAACCGGCGGCACCAAACCGGGCGGCGTAATAGCAATTCCCTTCAATATCCTGAACAGACGAACAATCTTGAATTGTAGAAACCACAAGTTTCCATTTGTTCCCGTTCCACGTGTAAATACCTTCTGTGCACGGAACAGTGTTATATACCGTCAGTCCGGTAAGCGCCTCAGGGTCTTTGTCGTCGCCGGAAATATCGTCGAGGCTCTCCAAATTCGTCAAAGCGACTCGAGGCAGCAGCAAGCCGCCTTTAAAAGTTTCCGTATTCTGCAAATCCAGTACAGTCCCGCTGTGCGGTTCATCGTTTTCACTGCCGCCGATTAATACCTGCGCATTCGCACTTGCTGCGCTCAACATTGTGAGCATCAGCGCTAAAAAAATCATTTTTCGTTTCATGTTTAATAAAAATTAAAATTTTAATAATGTTATTTATTTTAGTTCCGTGATTATGTTCTCTTTTACCTGTTCAACCCGCTTCGGGGTTGAAAGCGTTGTTGTTGTTTGTTTGTCCCCCAATCGCTTCGCTTCATTGGGGGTTATTTATCTTGAAGGCCTTCGGCCTTCCTTACCCCATTCTCTATTTTCCATTCCTAATTTTCTATTTCACTCCAAGGCCCTTTTTCGCCTTTTTCGTTCTGCCAGCGTAGCGCAATGTACACTGTTTTTCCCTGTTCTGCCGCATTAGCCGTCACTTGCACCGAAAAATTGTCGCTCCTGCGGAACAGACAAGGCAATCCCTGCAAAGGCGATACGTTATTAAAAACGGCAAAAGCTACCTTTTTTGAAGGCAGCTTCTCTTGCTTATTTAAATTTAATTTGCTAATATACGCGCACGTACGCGCGCACTTTAAATTAAGGTATACGCCTGGCCATCTCTCTCTCTCTCTCTCTCTCTCTCTCTCTCTAAGAAAAATCCGGCGAGTTCCAACTGTTTTGTGTTAAAAATATAAAATGTGCTTTTATTGAAACCGGTTGTCATTAATTTGAACAGATTTATATAATTCGGATACAAATGTATAACAGTTTTTCCATAAAACAATGAAAAAGTGTAAAAAAATATGAAGTCGACGGTTTTAGGTTATTATTTAATTTTGTTTCTCCCTGAATCGCTGATAATCAATAGCGATGGGACGCCCATCGGAAAGGGAGGCCGTTTCGTTTCCCCACAGGCCGAAAGCCGGCAAACCAACCAAGTGCCTGCCTCATACAGCAACAGGAGTAAGATGAAAAAATGATAACTTTTAGCCAAATTTCACTTGACATCCTAAATCAGAAAATAAATTTTTATACATATTTTTTGTAAATCACGCTATTTTCATTTAGCTTTGTAATCCAAATGTAAAAACGAATAGAATTATGTTTTTAAAAGTCCGAATGTATGCTTTCTTTATTCTATTGATATTTTCTTTGCAAAGTTACTCTCAAGAAGCAGGAAAGGAAATCGTGTCGATTATAGGAACAGGCGATATTATGCTGGGTTCTAACTACCCTTCTCCGGACAAATTGCCTGTGTTAGACGGGAAAGAGTTGTTTCGCAACGTACAGGGGATATTAAAAAAGGCCGACGTTGCTTTTGGTAATTTGGAAGGCTGTTTTTTAGATAAAGGAGGTAACGTAAAATCTTGTAAAAAAGGATGTTATTTTTTTCGGATGCCCGATCGTTATGTCAATTACCTGGTAGAAGCCGGTTTCGATGTAATGAATATTGCGAATAATCACAATGGCGATTTCGGCGCTCAAGGGAAGGAAAATACGGTAAAAGTCTTGCAAGCAGCCGGTTTACATTATGCAGGACTAAAAAATATTTGTGAAACTTCGCGCTTTGAAATCAATGACGTTAAATATGGATTTTGTGGTTTTGCACCTAATTCAGGCACAGTAAAGATAACTGATACGGAATATGCTGTAAAATTGGTTAAAGATTTGAAAAAAGATTGTGATATTGTAATTGTTTCGTTTCACGGGGGAGCGGAAGGAAAAGCACATAACCGCGTTACTCGGAAAACGGAAACCTTTTACGGGGAAAATCGAGGAAATGTATACGAGTTTGCCCATGCTGTAATTGATGCGGGTGCAGATGTTGTTTTCGGACACGGCCCACATGTAGTTCGTGCAGCCGAACTCTATAAAGACCGTTTCATTATTTACAGTATGGGGAATTTTTGTACCGCAGGAGAATTTAATATCAGTGGAATTAGCGGATATGCTCCAATAGTGAAAGTATATACGGATAAAAAAGGAAAATTTGTAAAAGGAGAAATTATTTCGGCGCTCCAAAAAGATAAAACAGGACCGGTATTGGATACGGATCATTCAGCAGCAAAAGAAATCAAACGATTGACCGAATTGGATTTCCCCGAAACTAATCTTTCAATTTCTTCCGACGGTAAGATACAAAGAAAAATAGAAGAAAAGGTGATTGAAGAAGAAAAACAAACAGATAATCTTTTGTTTATAAACAAGAAAGATACTTTATCATACTCGTCATTGGCGCAAGATATTATTGATTATTCCCAGCAATTTATAGGGAAACCCTATCGTAGAGGTTCTAAAGGACCGAATACTTTTGACTGTTCCGGATTTACTTCTTTTATTTTCAAAAATTTCGGATATAATTTAAGTCAGGGTTGTGCGACTCAGGTGAAAGAAGGTACAAAAGTAGATAAAAAAGAATTAAAAACCGGAGATTTGATTTTTTTTAAAGGAAGAAATGTCAAATCGTCCGGAGTAGGGCATGTAGGAATTGTAATTTCCAACGACGGCAAGAAGGATATTACGTTTATTCATGCTTCTCGTAGAGGAGTGAGAATAGACCAACTCAGCGCGTCGGTTTATTATGCGCCGCGTTATGTAACAGGGCTTAGAGTTTTGTAATATAAGATAGAAATATATCTTTATTTTTTTATTTTTAAATCAACTATCATGAAGACTATTATTGATTTATTTGAAAGCAGTGTAAAAAAATATGCCGGTAACACTTTTCTTTGGGAGAAGAAAAAGGATAAGTTTGAACCGGTAACGTATGCGGAAACGAAGGAAAAAGTATATCGTTTGGCCGCCGGATTAGTACAATTAGGCGTTCAGCCAGGTGATAAAATCGCATTACTTTCGGAAGGGCGTAATGATTGGATAATCGGAGAATTAGGTATTCTTTATACCGGAGCGGTAAATGTGCCGTTGTCTATTAAGCTGGAAGAGCGAAATGATTTGATTTTCCGCCTCCGACATTCCGAGTCCAAATATATTTTGGTTTCGGGTGCTCAGTTGAAAAAAATCAAGGCAATTATTAAGGATTGTCCTTTAGTGGAAAAAATAATTGTTTTTGATCCGCAAAGCGCTTACGATGGAAAAGAAATTCCACTTGAAACTATTCTGAAAGAGGGAGATAAATATCTTGAAACAAATGAAGACGAAATTGTACGAAGAAGTCGTGCAATAAAGGATGAGGATATGGCCAATATTAGTTATACTTCGGGGACAACTGCCGATCCGAAAGGAATTATGCTTTCGCACCGGAATTATACGGCAAATGTAGAACAAGCCATGTCGTTGATTAAAATTGAACCGAACGATAGTAATCTGATTATTATTCCGCTGGATCATTGTTTCGGACACGTAGCTGGCTTTTATTCTTTTATGGCGTATGGAGCTAATGTCGCGACGGTACAGGCAGGACGTTCACCGATGGAAAGTCTTAAAAATATTCCTTTAAATATTAAGGAATTTAAACCGACTGTTTTGATGAGTGTTCCCGCTTTAGCTAAAAATTTTCGTAAGAATATCGAAAGTACTGTCCGTCAACAAGGACCTGCCGTGGAAAAGCTTTTCAAACATGCTTTGAAAACGTCATACGCTTACAACAAAGAAGGTTTTAATAAGGGCGGAATCAAGCAAATTCATCGTAAAATCCTCCTCAAAATATACGATAAAATTCTTTTCTCCAAAGTACGTCAAGCCTTAGGCGGCAAATTGAAATTCTTTATCGGTGGCGGCGCTTTGTTGGATATTGAATTGCAGCGATTTTTTTATGCTATTGGTATTCCGATGTTTCAAGGATACGGTTTAAGTGAAGCGACTCCGGTTATTGCGTCCAATACGCTTCATAAACATAAATTGGGTTCTTCCGGTATCCTGGTTGAAAATCTGGAGTTAAAAATCTGCGATTTGGACGGCAACGAATTACCGTTGGGCGAAAAAGGGGAAATTGTAGTGAAAGGCGAAAATGTGATGTTGGGTTATTGGAAAAATCCCGGAGCTACCGCTGAAACAATCAAAGACGGATGGCTGCACACCGGTGATATGGGTTATATGGATTCCGATGGATTTTTGTATGTCTCAGGCCGATTTAAAAGTCTTTTAATCAGTAGTGATGGAGAAAAATACAGTCCCGAAGGAATTGAAGAAGCGGTGGTAGATAAAACCAAATACATCGATCAAATGCTGTTGCACAACAACCAAGATCCCTATACCGTTGCTTTGGTTGTCCCGGATCAAGAGCAGTTGAAAAAATATGTGCAACGTATCAAACCGGATTTATCGTGGGATTCGAGAGAAGCGAAAGAATTGGCATTGCTTAAAATACAGGAAGTTATCAACCGGTATAAATCCAATGGCATCTATGCCGGCGAATATCCCGAACGATGGTTGCCTGCTGCTATTGCCGTTCTTCCGGAAGCTTTTACCGAACAAAATTTGTTACTAAATTCTTCTCTAAAAATGGTAAGAGGTAAAATTGAAGAAAAATATGCCGACCGATTGAAACAACTTTATACGCCGGAAGGGAAGAATATAGTCAATCCGGCGAATCTGGAGGCGTTATGCTATGTCAGGCAAAATGGTTGAACTGTAAGATGCACCGGTTAAATTAAAAGTTAACAGTAAGAATTGCTGCATCGTACGCTTTTACATGTGCAGGGAAATAAGAATCTTTAATCGGAGTTTTTTCTATCCCGAACGTTTCGAAAGCATGAGTGGGCAAAAAAACGTTGACATTGACCTCTTTATCATCAAAATTGGCGACAATCAATAACAATTCATCTTCATGATGACGCAAATAAGCATATTGTTTGTCGGGATTGAAATGTTCGTTGGAAAGATTTACATACATTAAATCATAAAATTTTCCTTCCCGGATGGCTTTGCTTTGATTGCATAATTGTAATATTTTCGTGTAATAACGACGCAATTTTTTTTGAGTATCCGAAAGTTTATTCCGAAAAGAGGGAATGCTCCAATAATCAAAAATGGATGTTCGTCCGTCGCAACCGCTAAATCCTTCTGCGTCCATACCCTGTTCGCCCAATTCTTGTCCGAAATAAACCATGAAAGGATTTGTGTTTAGTGTAGCGGAAACAACCAGTGCGGGAAGCGCTTTAAGCGGATTTCCAGCAAAAAAATTAGACGCAATACGCTGTTCATCATGATTTTCAAGAAAATTTAACATGCAGGATTGAATGTCATCTACCGATTGCCAACAATAAGTGATGGCTTTAGCCGGCTGACTGCCGGTAATAATCGAACGCAACGTATCGTAAAGGCCTACTTTATCGTATAGATAATCAAATCTTCCGTAGCGAAGATAGTTCCGGTATTGTTGCGGATTATATATTTCTGCGATGAACTCAATATCGGGATATCTTTCTTTTACCATCGAAACGGCATACGACCAAAATTCTACGGGCACCATTTCAGCCATATCGCACCGGAAACCGTCGACTCCTTTATCTGCCCAAAAAAGCAAAATATTGAGCATTTTTTTCCAAGTTGATAAAATAAAAGAAGACTCTTTCATTTGCTCATTTTTAAGGTAATTGAAACCATAATTGAGTTTTACGGTTTCATACCAATCATCTCGGCTGGGATGAGCGGAAAAACAATCGTTCCCTGTAGCTTTAGCAGGATATTCTTTGTAAAAAGTTCCGTTTTCATCCAAACAGAAATCCGGATCAAAAGTTTGTTCCGGTATATAATAAAAATTATTATCCGGATCAAAAGTTACATGTTTATCATCGGAAGCGCCCAAGTCTTCGATTCCTTCCGGTTTTGCATCCGAAAAATATTCGCGTGCCACATGATTGGGTACAAAATCAATAATCACTTTTAATCCTGCCCGATGCGTTCGTAAAATCAGCGCTTCAAATTCAGACATTCTATTGGAAACATCATCCGCTAAATCGGGATCAATATCGTAATAATCTTTAACAGCATAAGGCGAACCTGCTTTTCCCTTTATGATTGCCGGATGATCTTTCCTGATACCCCAAGCAGAATAATCGGTTTGAGTAGCATGTTCCAAAAGTCCTGTGTACCAGATATGATTGAACCCCATTTTCTTTATTTCTTTCAATACCTTATCGGTAAAATCGGAAAGTTTTCCGCAACCGTTTTCTTTTACATTTCCATTTGGAACAGGGTAAGGATTGCGATTCCCGAATAATCGAGGTAAAACTTGATAGATAATTATTTTTTCTTTTTCCATTCTTTCAATGCTTTTTGGGCATAATCGTATCCTATTTTAAATATTTTTTCGGCGCTTACCAAATCGAAAGTTTTGTAATAAATCAAATCTTCCATTTCGATAAGTACATCGCAAAGTTGGCGATCAAGTAAAGTATTGTTTCTCGACATATAGTGATACGAACGTTCTGCTATATGCATAATCGTTTTATTGTATTTTTTAGGAACAAGCGGACTAACATTCACCCCGATTATTTTTTCACATTCGCTTCGTATCTCCGAAACGGGAAAATTTTTGAACAAGCCGCCGTCTACATAATTTATACCTTCAATCACTACCGGATTGAATATAATAGGGATACTGCAAGATGCAACAATCGGTTCGATGAGAGGTCCTTTGTGAAAAACCACGCTTTTACCATCATCTAAATTGGTTGTTACGACTTTGAGAGGAATAGATAAATCTTCAAACGTTTTTGCTCTCAGGTGTTTCCTCAGAAACTTACGAAATCCGCTGTTTCCAAAAATAGCTACTTTCGGAATTTGTATTTCTGCAAATTCTTTAAAATCTTTATTAATAAATAATCCTACGATTTCTTCCGGGGTATAACCGTCGGCATAAAGTACTCCTGCTAAAGCTCCGGCGCTGGTTCCTGCTATTATTTCCGGTTTCCGACCAAAATCTTCAATCGCTTTTAAGGCTCCCGGATGAGCAAAACCGCGCGCTCCTCCTCCACTCAAAGCAAGTCCGAGCGTATATCTTTTTTCTGCGAGTATTGTCATACTAATGAATTAAGGTGTTAAAGATAGTTATATTTTCTGATTCTAAATAAATAAATGACTTTTAAGCTATAATTTTTTCATCACTTAATGGAGAGTTCATAAAATAAAATTTATACTTCGGTGATTTCAAATTGGTTTTTACCGATAAAAACCACAACGGCAGCTTTCATATCGGGGCGTTCATTCAATCGGTGGGAATGGAGGTATTGATGCAATTGCGCCATGCCTTCTTCCCGTTTGTGGGGAACTTCTTTCTCTTCTCCTGTTTTGCAATACTCCAATTCCAATATCCATTCGTACTTGACTTGCGGCAGATTAGGGTTGCGTTGCAGATAAATATCCGTATAACCCGGCGTTGCTTCGTACTCGCTCATCGGGATGTAAATATGGCTTTGGAAAAGGTATGCCAAAAGCAGGATTTGAATGTATTTCTCATCAAACTTTTTCAGGTCGCGATCCGAGAGTTTGCTGAAAGCGTTCTGCGAGACATAGTCTATGTAACGGTGAACGTCGCCCTCCATTGCCATCGCAATAATAGCCTCATTCAAGAGTTGAGTTTCTAAGGTCAGGTTAGACGTTTCCCTCGTCAAACGACTGATATATTCCCAATAAAGCGTTTTGACGGAATAGTTGGGAATACCAAGAAATACTTGTGAAAAATAAGGTCGCTTAATGGTCAGTAGCCCCATATAGAAAAGCAGGGATACAAAATAATCATCATCAGTTAAATTGTCAATAGAGAATTTTCTGATAATTGTAGTAGTTATCCCTTCGTCTTTCACAATTTGGATTAAACGGTCACGGTTTCGTTCGTTTTGAGTAAGACGTTGCAAACGTCCGTAATCCGTTTTTAAGTTATCGTCGATGATATTTTCCGGCGCTTTCCTTTCTTTCAGTATTTGATCAAAAAAATAAAGGATCATTGCCGGATTGTAAACACTATTTTCTCCTTCTTTATGAAAAAGATAGCCATCGTAATAGGTTTGTATATCAACATTGATACAAGCCGGATCAACGCCTGTTTCGACCATCAGTGTATCGACTTCGCTCTGGGTGAAGCCCATCATTTCATTGTATTGCAAGTCGAGCGTTAGATTGGCGGCAATATTGAATCCGCTGGTGAGATCGTCGAGCATAACGGGAGAAATGCCGGTGATGAAAATACGATCGAGAACATTTTTTGTGGCAATTTTCAATGTTTCGTAGAAATCGCGAACTAAACCGTTGGCATGCACCATTTGTTTGTAAATATCATTGCCGACACGATTTCTCATAGCAATCAGGTCGTTGGCGAAATGATCGTATTCGTCAATGATGACAAAGATTTTTTTTCCGGCTGCGTCTGCAGCGTCGTAAGCAATACGCAAAGCGTCAATACCTGGTTTTTCCGTATCTATTTGCTGAATAAACATCTTGGATTCAGGGAAAAGAGAACTGTAATCATTGATAAAATGGCGAACAGTTGCTTGTACATTGCGGGAAAAAGATATTTTAAATTCTTCTTCTGAGGAAGTATTCATGCCGGAAAAATCGAACAGCATCATCAAATAACTGTTATGCCTGTGAGTAGGATTTTTTCCAATGTACAAATCACCGAAAAGCGCCTCAAAATCTTTAGCCTTGTTCAGATCGTAGTAATGATCCAATACAGAGAAGAACAAACTTTTCCCGAATTTGCGCGGACGGATAAAGAATTGATATTTGTTGGTTTCATTTTCCAGCAATTCTATAAACCGTGTTTTATCCACGTAGTAGTAATTTTCTTCTCGGATACTACTGAAATTTGAATTGCCGTAAGACAAACGTTTGATCTTTTTTTCAGGCATAATGAGATTGCGTCTAACATATAAGGACAAAGATAATACATCTTTATCAAAAAGGCTAACAAGGTAAAATCAATCAGTGCAACCGCATCAAAAATTAACATTTCTGTAATTAAAAGAAAAAGAGGGAATATCCCTCTTTTTCATAAGTAACCCAAGATTGGGCGTTTTTCAGTATCCCATTGACCTGCGGTTATGAAAGTTTCGTCCTTTAAGGACGTTACCCATTCTCCAAAATTGAACAAATTATTTTCATTTTTTAACAATCATAAATTAAAGTACATTGCACTGCGCCGACAGAACGAAAAATATGAATACCGTTCAGGATACCTAATCGTGCTGCATCCCATTCCGTCAGGAATGTATCGCTCGGTAGAAACTTGCCAAATGCACTCAATCAATACCGTTGTACACTCCTTTTAAAAAGGAGAAAGAGCCAAATAAATAAATGGCTCTTTTTACATTCTCTTTTTATAATCTTAATTTTCAGTATTTTATTTTCAACTGAGTCAAAGCGTCTTTTGCAATTGCGTTATCAGGTTCTACTTCCAAAATCTTTTTGAAGTAATCTCCTGCATTGATTTTATCGTCCAACAACAAATAATACGATGCTAAATAACGATAAGCTTCTATAATTTCATTGTTTCTTTTTCCATCTTGATTGGCCGCCAGCATCACCTGCAAGGCTTCTTCGTAATAAGGTTTGGCAGCTCCTTGCATGGCCGAACCTTTCGCTTTTTGTTCTTTAACATCAATAAAGGAATTGAGTCGCGCTCTCCACAGATAACCTAAATAAGATTCAGGCGACCGGCTGATTACCTCGCTAAAAGCATTATTCCCCTTTTCAATATAACTCTTGAAAGCAGCATCGTCTATCTCTTTTTGTTCGGGAGCAACAGGAGTTTCAAGATATTCGGCGTCAATATATTTGGATGCGGCGGAATAATTAGCTTGTCCATAATAAAAATAGTCATATACGACCGGTGTTGTTTCTACTTCAAAGTATTTTTCATATTGTTGTATTGCGTCGAGGTAATTATGCGCTGTTTCATAAGCATTCGCCAATTCTTTGTAAACTTCCGGTTTTTTCGGATCCAAAGCAGCTGCTTTCAAAAAAGCGTCAACTGCAATTTCCGCCTGTTTTTCTTTTATTAAAAGGCGTCCATAAGTAATATAGTCTAAATAAATATGTTTATCAACCGGATTATCCTGAAGAAATTTTGCCATTTCGGCCAGCGCTAATGCATTATTTTCCAACTTAAAATTATTGTATGCCTGTAAACGATTCATAACCGGATTGGCCGGATCAATTTTCAATACATAATCAATTTGTGTTAAAGACTTTTCGTACTGATCCGTAAAATATAACAGTTGAGCATATCTTTCGTGTTGAAGAATAGGCACTCCCGGTATGGAAATAAATTTTTCATACGCTTTTAATGCCTGAATATACATACCGTTGTCGCGATTGATATCACCAATTAAAGCATAAGCAGGTATATAATCCGGATCAATACGCGTCAACTCGTCCAAATACTTTAATGCTTCGGAAATGTTAATATTTTTATAAACCTGAGCTAATTTTAAATAAGCGATTTTATCATTTTTTTCAAAAGCAATGGCATTTTCATAGCGGGCGCATGCTTCTCCTATTTTACCCTCTTTCATCAACATATCTCCTTCTACCACATATATGCCGGGGTATTTTTTATTTATTTTCCGTGCTTTATCTAACGCTTCTTCTACTTGCGGCTTCAGATCCACATTCATGTAGACTTCTGCTATGGTAGTTTGAACAGAAGGATTTTTTTTTGCCAAACCAACGGCTTTTTTAAACAATGAATCTGCCGTTTTAAGTTCTCCTTTTGTTAACGCAAGTTTACCTTCGCCGATGTAGCCGAAAGGATATTCCGGAGCGCTTTGAATCGCTTTTTCATAATAATATGCAGCCGAATCAATTTGTTGAAATTGATAATAAATTTGCCCCAGATAATAATAATTTTCAGCTTGTTCTTGGGGAGATTGATTTTGTTGATACAGGAAAAAAAGTTTAGCTGCATTATATAATTCAGCCCTGTAAAGATCGATTCCTTTCTCGTTACTATTTGCAAACACTCCCGAAATTGGCAAGAAGACCATTATTGCCAAATTTGCTATTTTTTTTATTAATTTCATTTTTTGCATTATTTTATATTGTTTATTGGATATTCATCTTTTATATTTACCGGTATATTTTGTGGATCGGTAACGGGTAGTAAACCCGATTTTAATATAATTTTTTGTCCGATTTCATTCGCAAGAAAAATACTTAGTCCGGACGACAATCCGCTTTTTGGATCTGATAATATCACATATAGCGGCCTCCATAAAGGATAATTTTCTTGCGCTATATCTCCTGCATAAGGAAGATAACTGTTATTTACAGTGGCATGTTCTTCTTTACTTATTCTCAATAAACGAAACCGATTTTGATAAATCAATTGATTTTTATCATTTATTGTATTGACGCCGATTAAACCTATACTATTCGGTAACTGTGCCACTCTTTCCATTACTTCCAGATAGTTGTTCAACGCATATAAGTTAGAAGAAAGCGCTTCGCCTTTGGTAATCGAATCTATACTGTAACGCAATATACCGGATTCTTTATTATCAAATATCACTCGAATAGTTCCTAATGGAGATTGAGGATTGAGTTGAGACCACTCGGTAATTTCTCCTGTTAAGATTTTCTTTAAATCCTGCAATCCGATTACAGAATCGGTGTTCGCACGATTTATAATTAAAGCAATTCCATCAAAAGCAATCAAATATTTTTTTGCTTTCATTGAATGTTTTTTGAGAAGTGATTGTTCTTTCAGATTCAAATCCCGCGTTATTAGAGCAAAACGCACCGAATCTTCCGTTAATAAACGGATAGCTTCTATTTCGCTGGTATAAATCGGGATAATGGTTGCCTTGGGGTTATGAGCTTCAAACACTCTAATTTCGGCATCCATTAATGTTTTAAAATTCGCATCGCAAGCGATTCTTATTAAGCCGGAATAAAGTGTATCATCCCATTTATTATTTACTTCTTTTTTACACGAAATAAAAGAAAATAGAAAAATAGATAATATACTTAAATATACTGTTCGTTTCATTGCCGTTAAGATATTTCTCTACTGATAAGTCAATGTACCGAAGAAACATATCGGCACATTGACTTACACATTAGCGTATTTTTTTTATTACTCTAAAAATTCTGAATATTCCGTAAATTCCCATTATAACTCCTATTACAGTTCTTATTCCTTCAAATTGTTCGGCAAATTGAACATGAAACAAGGAAGGAAAAAGGAAAATAACGGCAAAAACCAAATATAAAATAGCCATTACAGCCTCAAAAATGAACCATCCTAATTTTTGTCCATTGAATTTCTCGGAATTTTCAGTATTCATAAATATTTATTTTTGCAATTTGAACAATATCGGTAATGTATAATACACATATACTTTATTCCCGTTTTGTTTTCCGGGAATCCATTTCGGCATTTTCTTTACCACGCGGACAGCTTCTTTATCACAACTTGGGTCTAAGGGTTTCACAACTTCTACATTGCTTATCGATCCATCCGTTCCCACAACAAAACCAACTATTACGCGGCCTTCGATACCTTTTTCTATGGCGATAGCCGGATAAATGATATTTTCCGCCAGCCATTTCATCAGTTCTTTTTCGCCGCCTGCGGGAGTTGGAGGAACTTCGACAAATTTATGGATAACCGGCTCCGCTGCCGGCTCTCCGATTATTTCAGTAACAACAGCCGGATCTACGCCGCCAATTAGCACGCCATCCGTTGTTGTATTGGAAATAACGCCTGTTTCCATTGTCAATTCAATTTGAGTTGCTATCTGTTTTTTTCCATCTATCAAATCGTCCGGTCTAATTACCGGAGGCGTAAATTGAATTGCTTTCTTCACTTCCGGAGAAGGAGGAGGAACAACTTTTATTTCCGCTACTGTAGTTTTCTCCTGAATTTCAGGGATAGCGCTCATAACTATTCCAGCATTTTGAACAACCTTTGCCGATTGTTGATGTACCACAGAGTTAACTAATCGGGAGAGGCAAATAAACAGCAAACACCCGACTATAACAATCACTAACGCTTTAATATGGCGGTCAGAAGAACTCTCGCGTAATTCATAAGCGCCATATTCCTTATTTTTCCCTTCAAAAACAAGGTTCAACCATTCCCTTGACGTTAAATCAATGTCTTTAGTCATGACTTTTCATTTTTAATTGTGATACAAATAATTAATAATTCTCACTGTGTGGTTTTTTCTTACTACCGGATAGTCATTCTCCGAATGGCGGGGAGCACAATCCCCGCCACGATCAATTTAGTTTTGTAGTTTAAACAGCACCGGTAGCGTGTAATATACATACACCGCATTCCCGTTTTGTTTTCCGGGAATCCATTTCGGCATTTTTTTCACCACGCGGACAGCTTCTTTGTCGCAACTCGGATCTAAGGAGCGTTGCACTTCCACACTTCCAACCGATCCGTCGGGGCCGACTACGAAACGTAAAATTACACGACCTTGAATGCCTTGTTCGGCTGCAATTACCGGATAATTAATGTTTTCCGTCAACCATTTCATCAGTTCTCTTTCTCCTCCCGGAAAGGATGGAGGTACTTCTACGTGTGAAAAGATTTCCGGTTTTTTTTCTTCTTGAACTACTACTTTGTGATCTTGAAGGTCGGCAATATCTACGCCGCCTTCTTTTACTCCTTCTACGGTTTTTACAGAAATATCCGCTTTATTATCCGTTAACTCTTGTTGAGTGACCACCTCATTTTTCACTTCTTCATCTCTTTTGATGACCGGAGGAGTGAATTGTACGGTTTCTTTTAACAAGGGAGGAGGAGGAACATTTTCTATCTGTTTGATCTGATCTTCTTCCGGAATTTCCTGATTAAATTCAACCATATTGACTTCTTCGGTCTGTATTATATCAGGCGCTTTGGGGATCACCGAACTGATTACTTTCGGAAGAAATACCAATGCTAACCCCACAACAGCAACAATCAGTAATGCTTTCAAATGACGATTACCGGATTCTTCACGCAACACATAAGCGCCATAGCGTTTATTTTTACCTTCAAATACCAGGTCTAACCATCTTTGAGCAGTTAAATCAATGTCTCTAGCCATAATCTTCTTTGTTATTACCTTATTTGTTTCCTTGAGCTAACTGTTCAGGGGTAAGATATTTGCCGTCATCTGTTTTTTTATACAGCAAATACCGGTCTCCATCAGTTATATCTATTACTGCGTAAGCGCCAATGTTGGAAATCAACATTTCGTCCAACACATCCACCAAGTTTTTATAAGTCGAAAAATCGGTAGGTTTGATCATCACAGTAGGAGGAACAATCCGTGGATTTTCTTTTGCCTTATCATATATTTCTTTCGATTTTTGTCTGAATATCGAATCCGGAATTTCCTGATTTTGTAATTGCACTTTCAATTCCTGAATTTGTTCATACGTGCCCGCATTCCTTTTTATCAGGTATTCCCTCAGCCCATCCAATTCGTAAGAAGAAACTTGTAGAAAATTGGGATCGTCATAATGATCTTCTCCCGTTTTTTCGTCTTTGGGCATACCTTCATAATAGTAGAGTTGGTCATCTCCGGCCAATAACAAGGTGATAGCTCCGGAAGCTTTTACTTCCTGTTGTTCGTCTTTCTCGACTTTGTCATTGGAAGGCATATTGATATTCATTGTTTGCGGCTTTAAAAGCGTTGTACAAAACATAAAAAAAGTAATCAACAACATGTTCATGTCCACCATCGGAGTGAAATCAACACGAAGCGTTTGTTTTTTCTGTTTATTTTTTCCACCCTCGCCGCTTTCCTTAACTTGTACTTCTGACATTTGTTCTTCAGCTTAAAATAAGATTAAACATTTAACTTCAATCGCTGGAAGCCGTTTTCAAATTTGTAATCAAGAGATAACGATTTTTACGCAATTCCGGAGAACGTAAGTCATCCATCACTTTTTTGACAATCGGATAATTGGTCTGTTTATCTGCTTTGATAGCAAGCTGCAATTCCGGGAGATCCGGATTTCCTTTCCTTGCGTCATCTCTGATTTGAGTAGCATATCTTATCCAACGTTTAAATTCATTATCTTTTGAAATTGTACCGCCTACTGCATCTTTTACTTCGACACTATCCGTAGGTATTCCCACTCTCGGATTGTTTACATCCATCAAATATGCGTCTTGCTTATCGACGGGTAAATCTAAGAAGGCAGCCATAGAAGCAATCGGAACTCCAAATGATTTCAGTTTTTTGAAATTCTCTTCTTGCTTGGGAGTAAATGTGTAACCATAGTCGTTACTCACAGCCTTTAATGTTTCCAACACCTGATCTTGCTGATAATCTAAACTCAAGAAAAGTTTACCTTGTTTATCAACCAAGATCGTTATCAAATTGGCTTCCGGAACTTTGATTTCGGAAACCGAACTTGGCGTTGTTACTTGTATCGGTTCCTTTGAAATAAAAGTAGATGTCAACATAAAGAAAGTAAGCAAAAGAACAGTTACATCACTCATCGCCGTCATGTCGATAAATGTACTTTGCTTTTTTACTTTTACTTTTGCCATAATCAATAAATTAATTAGAATAATTAAAAAAATGAAGAAAATGAAGGAAATAGATTTTCATTTCTTTCATTCATTTCATTTTTTCATTAACTATTGTGTGTTTCAGCATAAGTTTGAGTTAAAGCAAAACCCATTTCATCAATAGCATAAGTCATATTGTCGATTTTACCGCTAAAGTAAGAATAGCTGATAATTGCCAACGCTCCGGTTGCAATACCTGTCGCTGTATTTACAAGCGCTTCGGAGATACCAACAGAAAGAGCAACAGAGTCAACAGCTCCTGCTTGACCTAAAGCTTGGAACGATTTAATCATACCTAATACCGTTCCGAACAATCCCATTAGTGTTCCTAAAGTAGAAATAGTAGCAATTATCGGAAGATTTTGTTGCATAGACGGCAGTTGCAATGCAGTTGCCTCTTCGATTTCGGCTTTAATCTCTTCGATTTTTGCTTCTTTTGGTAAATTTTGATTTTCCATTTCTTTGTATTTCTTCAGTCCGGCATCCACAATTGCAGCTACAGATCCTTTTTGTTTGGCGCAAAGTCCTTCGGCAGCAGAGATATTCCCTTTTTTCAAATCTGCTTTTACATCATATACAAAGCTTATTAAGTTTCCTTTTCCTTTCGCTTTTGAAAGAGCAAAATAACGTTCTACACTTAATATTATGACAGTTAACAACAAAGTTAAGATAAGAGGTACAACGAAACCACCCTTAAACATGGTTCCCAACAAATTATTAGGATGATGTTCCGGATTATTACCTTCAAAATTTGAATTTGCTCCTAAAACAAAATAAAAGAATAGTTCTGCTAAAACGAGAGCAACTAAAATAACGATAGCAGCCGAAATACCGCGAGATTTTTTACCTTCTCTTTTTTCTACTGTTTGTTTTTTTGTTTCCATAAAAAATTGCGTTCTTTTTTTAAATTAGATAAATTTTTAATATTAATTATAATTTTCATTTTTTGTACAAAAACGTTCTGCAAATATAACGAATTTATAACATTATCATATAAAAAAGAGCACATACCGTGTATTTTTACGAAAAGTTAACAAATTCGATTCTCTTTTTTCTCTCAAAAGATATAAAATTTTTCTCAAAGATAAATTATTTCTTCTAACTTATGCTTCATTTTTCGACTATTTTACTCCTTTTCTATTAAACATATTGTAAAAATCAAGATATATTTATATTTCAAGATAATTGAGAAAAAGGTGTTTTTACTTCTTTTCAGGGCAAAATCATTCGTCGCTTTTTTCAAGTTCGGGGAGGATTATTTCATAAAATATATTATCGGAACAAAAATTAAAAATGAATCGGATACGGTTAAACAATGGATTTTGAAACATCAAAAACAGGATGGTCTATTTCAAACAAGGTAAACTGTTGAACAGATTACAAAATTTACCGGTTTCTCTGCTGAAGAAGTGAAAGACATTCGGACTTGAGAAAAAGCCCGAATACCTTTTTTTATTTTTTATAGGGTGGAGGGTCTCCACCCTAATGAGTTACGGGTATACGATGCTTAGCCGCGCAACAATTACATCTCATAGAAGGCTAATACAAGAATGTATGCAAGTTCATTTAATGCAGGTACAAACAAACGTAATGCTGGCGTTTGAATCATCATAACTTTCCATGTTATTAAAAGTAAAAACAACGTTAGTTCCATCAATCGATAGCGTAACATATTCGTTCTTGTAGAAGCCTATTATAGTTTCTCCGGACATCTGCACGAAGTTCGTAATATAAGCGGAATTCACGACTGTACAGTAGTCCGACACGTCGAAGGAGTCTTGGAACGTAGGTGTTATTGCTTTCTTTGGTATATATAAATACTTAGTAAGCGAATAGGAGTTGATGTTGCCTGCAGCCCACCCGGTACCGTTATAATATAGCACCTGTCCAGCCTTTGGAGTTGTTCCGCTCCATACCGCAGCGCTGCCAACGGTGGTCAAAATCTGTCCGTTTGTGCCCGGATCAATTTTTATGGTCGTAACAGCTTTATCCTTTATCTTATCGGTGGTTACCGCAGCATCCGCTATTTTCGCCGTAGTAACGTTAGCATCTTTTATCTTGGCGGTGGTTACAGCATTAGAAGCTAAATCGGCTTCGGCCACCTCACCGTCTTTTATCTTGGCACTTGTTACCGCATTGGCTGCAATGGTAGTCGCATTGTTGTCAGCAGAAGCCGTTACGTCTCCGGTAAGAGCAGCGCGCTTAAAACTGGTGCCATCAAGTGTAATCGAGGTTGAACCGCTATAAGTAGTGTTTTTAGCGTCAGCCCAAGCAACAGAAGTGCCGGATGTGGTCAAAACCTGTCCGCTTGTGCCCGGATTAATTTTCGCGATCGTTACGGCTTTATCCTTTATCTTATCGGTGGTTACCGCAGCATCCGCTATTTTCGCCGTAGTAACGTTAGCATCTTTTATCTTGGCACTTGTTACCGCACCGTCTGCAATGGTAGTCGCATTGCTGTTGGCGGAGGCCGTTACGTCTCCAGTAAGTGCAGCACGCTTAAAACTGGTACCATCAAGCGTAATTGAGGTTGAACCGCTATAAGTGGTGTTTTGATCGGCGGCCCAAGCAACAGAGGTGCCGGATGTTGTCAAAACCTGTCCGCTTGTGCCCGGATTAATTTTTGCGATCGTAACGGCTTTATCCGCAATTTTTGCCGAAGTAACCGCTCCGTCTGTGATCCTTGCCGAAGTCACTCCACCGTCCGCAATTCCCAATGTATAAGGCGATCCCGCAGTTCCCGAACCGGACCGGGTCAAACCGCCACTAGCCGTTGCGGTAGTCACTTCGTTGCCGATTATTCCATCGGCTTCAGTTGCTAAACCGGCATCAGCAGCCGGCGCCCAAGCTGATCCGTTGTATTTCAATACTTGCCCGCTGGTAGCGCTCATGCTGTTCAGTTTGGCGGCTGTCACCGCTTTATCCTGAATATCTGCCGAACTAACGGATTTATCGACAATTTTTGTCGAGTCGACTGAGTTGGCGGCTAATTTTGCCAAAGTAACATTCGCATTTCTTATGTTAGCAGTAATCACGGCATTGTCCTGAATATCCGTCGAACTAATGGATTTGCTTTTAATTTTCGTTGAGTCGACCGCATCAGCCGCGATCCTTGCCGAAGT
>JAIRLY010000025.1 GCA_031259075.1 Dysgonamonadaceae bacterium
ATAGTATGCAGCTTGAGTTCCGCCGGTAATGGAAATATTGTGGCTTTGTATCGGAGCTGTACGCATGACTTCATCTTGCCAGTCGGTGTCTGTAAGACCTTGTTCACCATCCAAATAAGGAAAAATATGTTCAGGTATTAAATAATTAAGCTTTCTACTTGTCTGTGGTTGTCCTAATTTTTGTCGACGTTCGTCGTTTGTATCTGTAATACTGCCGGTCAATCCTGCTGCCGATAAGGCTTCCAGATAAGTAGTATTACGTGCTTCATATAAAATTTCCGCTTGTTGGTAAGCGTTCATCATTTCAATTTTGCGAGTGGTTTTCTGCCATCCATAATAACCGTCGTACTGCACAACAGGTTTGCTTTCTTTTCCTTTCTTGGTTGTAATGATTACTACACCGTTAGCGCCCCGTGAACCGTATATGGCAGCCGAAGAAGCATCTTTTAATACTTCAATTGATTCGATATCGTTCATGTTAATAGAACTGAGCGGGTTTACTTTCATTCCCGTGGCATTTGCCGCTCCGTCCGAAACCGGAAATCCGTCTATTACATACAGGGGATCATTCCCTGCATTGATGGAGCCGTTTCCTCTGACTTTGATTGCCATTGCTCCTCCGGGGATACCATTGGGTTGTAATACTTGAACTCCGGCCAATTTCCCTGTCATAGCCTGATCCAGACTGGTTACAGGTACAGCTAATTCGGATGCTTTTAACGAAGCTATTGCTGTGGTCACATCGCGTTTGAACTGCACGCCGTAGCCTACCACCACTACCTCGTCCAACTGTTTCTGGTCTTCAACAAGCACAATTTGCAATTCAGTATTATTTCCAAGTTTAACTTCTTGAGACGTAAATCCGATGTAGGAAACAGACAAAATCGCCCCATTGGTCGCTTGAACAGAAAACCGTCCATCAACGTCCGTAACCGTTCCTGTTTTAGTTTCTTTAATGCTGATGCTGGCGCCGATAATCGGTTCGCCTTTTTCATCAGTCACTGTGCCGGAATATCTTCTTTCCGAAGCTGTTTCCGGAGCAGGAACGATAATAATTTGCTTTTCCTGTAATTTGAAGGTCGTCTGAGTACCCTTCAAAATAGCGCCCATAGTTTCCGGCAGACTCTTCTCGGAAACGTTGACCGAGATGTTCCGATTGACATTTATCACCGCTTCGTTATAGACAACCGTCAGACCGGTTTGTTTCTCTATCTCCTCAAAAGCGGCACGCAGGGTTATCTGCTTTTGTGGCAGGGTGATCTTTTGATTTTGTGCCTGAATCGTCAAAGATGCAGGCAGCATAAACAAAAACAGCGCTAACTGTCTAAAATAGTTTTGTTTTTTCTTCATATCATCAATTAATTTTTTAGTGGGTAACTTGCCAATTTCTTATCATTTATATATTAAAGTAAAGTGTAAAAACGGTGACTCATATTTGTTTTTTTCGATGGCAAAACTTAGACTTATATTGTTACATAATATCCACAGTTTGGTTAAGTATTTGTTGCAATTTCTTGTCGTTTTGTTACAATTTCTTATCGTTTTTGCATTTATCAGTAAATATACAGTTTATCATCCTCTATATTGTAACGTAAATTGGGAATGAGATACTGCAGAACATGCATAAATTCGCTTATACCTTCCCCATCCATAAACTTCATGGTAATTTTTTCATTCTTATACCTGCTTAAATTGAGATATACATTTAGGGCATATTTGCGTTCGATTATTTTTGCGATTTCATCCAGAGACATCCCCTGGACAAATATATGCCCTCTTGTCCATGCCGTGATGTTATCCGCTTTAATCGTTTGTTTCTATCAACCCCGAAATTCTATTGTAAGTAAGCCGCTCGTTGGGCGTAAGGATAACCGGGGGAGTTACGGAATTTTTCAAGCGGACACTTATTTTTCCCTGTTCAAGTGTGGCCGACGAATTTTCACTGTCGATGTAGGAGGAAACGTTAAAAACAGTCCCCAACACTTCGATTTCCAAGTCGCTTGCCGTCACAATAAAAGGCTGTTTGTCATTATGTACTACAGAAAAATAAGCCTCACCACTAAGATAGACATTTCTTGTTTTTCCAAAATGCTGGGGATAAACAAGGATGCTTCCCGAATTTAAATGTACTTCGGACGAATCGGGCAAAATCAGGCTCCGCGTTTCTCCATTGGGAACCATACATTCGACTAGCATAACGTCTTCGGATGGAGCGTTTTTTTGCAGGTATAACCAGGTAGCCGTCATGGATAGCAGGGGTAACAACAGAATGGCGGCAATTCTTGACAGTTTGCGAAAGGATGAAAAACGCTTTATTTTGTTTCTACCGGACAATATTCTTGATTGCAGTTTCCTGAATGATTCCTCCGTTGATGGATCTGCTTCAACAGACAGTCCATCCCAGGCTTCCCGGAGGATTTGATCTTTTTCTTCCCAGTCCTTTTTTTCGTTCAGCCAGGAGGCAAAATCTCTTTGAACATGATCCGGGTAAGTATTGTTAAAATATTCCGCTATGATTTGACGAATTCTTGACATAATCTTCTTTACTTTTTTGCATTTTTATGAAAGACAATTGAAACGTCCTTTGCACCCAATCGAAAATTGATTTTTCTTACAAAAAAATAAAATGGAAAGAGACGTTACTTCCCTAATCTGCTTCAGAGCAAGGTTTAGATGATTTTCTACCGTGCTTTTGGAAATGTTTAATTTTTCTGCAATTTCCGCATTCTTCAAGTTTTTAATCCGGCTCATCTCAAATATCAGACGCCTTTGTTTCGGCATTTTTTCCACGGTAAGCTGGATTAACAGTTCGAGTTCTTTAACATACAGTTCTTCTTCTATTGAATATTCTTCCAAAGGAGCATAAGATTCGCAGTGTTTTTCTTCTATTATTTTATGATTCAAATAATTTATGGAAAAATTTTTAGCCATGCGGAACACATAGGCGTTTAATGATTTCAGGTTAGTCAGGAAATCTTTATGCCTCCATATATGTTCAAATATATCCTGTGACAGGTCTTCCGCTACCGCTTCGGACTTGACAAAATAAACAATAAAAGCCTTGACTTTAGGATAATATTCCAGAAAGAATTGACGAAAGACTTTCGTATCTCCTAAAGCTAAGCGTTCAAGATCTATATGTTCTGCATAGTAGTCCATTCAATATTAAATTTCTTAACTAATACGACATTAAAGGTACAGAAAAAAGATTCAATCTTCTTAGATGCACCTTAAAATAAACGTAACTACTCAGGTACTTCAAAAAAGAAATAGCCCCAAAAGAAAAAAATGTTTGAAAAGAAAAAAATACTTACCTTTGCGCCGTGGAAGAAATGATACTCATACGGCGTTCGGAATATGAAGAATTGAAAGAATTAGTTCGAGAGTTGCGAGCAGAGATAGAATTATTAAAAAACGGGCGCAACAGTAAAACGAGTTCCACCGCTCCGTCCCAAGATATAAGTCGAAGTAATGCACACAGTCTACGCA
>JAIRLY010000067.1 GCA_031259075.1 Dysgonamonadaceae bacterium
CTATTCTTGCTGCGAATCCTACGTTGGGAGAGAACCCTAAATACACGCTCACATACAGCCAATCGCAAGCTTTTGCGACCGAACTCGGCGGCGCTTTCAAATACGCTTCCGGTCGTACACCTAAATTGGCTTGGGAAAGATAAAAATCGTCGAAGCGTTTATTTATTTTTGCCTAACGTTTCCTGTTTTTATTGAAACGTTGGGCTTTTTTTTGTCTTCAAATTTATCGCAGAAATATACAAACTTTCAAATATATGTTTTAATTTTGTAAACATTAAAAATAAAATTAAGATTCATGAAAAAAATCAGTTTATTAACTTCATTTCTTATAATACATATATGTATGATACAGGCAGGAAATCCGTTTTTAAGTAAGTACAATATTCCTCATGGAACTGTTCCTTTTGACAAAATCAAAATCCGTGATTATGAACCGGCTTTTGAAGAGGCGATGAAAATACACAATCAAGAAATTCAAAAAATTGTTTCTAACAAGGAAGCCCCTACTTTCCAGAATACGATTGAAGCCTTGGAATATTCGGGTGAATTACTTGAAAAAGTAAGCAATGTCTTTTTCAATTTGCTTAGCGCCGAAAGCAGCGATGAAATGATGGAAATTTCACAACACATTCAACCCAAACTAACAGAGCATAGCAACAATATCAGTTTAAATGAAATACTATATCAAAAAGTCAAAACCGTTTATGAACAACGCAATCAACTCCATTTGAATAAAGAGCAAACCCGTTTATTGCAAAATACTTACGATAGTTTTGCCGACCAGGGCGCTAATCTAAGTCCGGAAGACAAAAAGAAATACAGGGAACTATCTTCCCAATTGAGTTCCTCCACTTTACTTTTCGGACAGAATGTATTGAAAGCAACCAATGCTTATTTTTTGTTAATTACGGATGAAAAAAAGTTGGCAGGTTTACCGCAAGACGTCATGGATGCAGCCGCTCAAAAAGCGCAATCTAAAGGAAAATATGGATGGATATTTGATTTATCAGCACCAAGTTACATCGCTTTTATGAAGTATTCCTCCAACCGCGATTTACGTAAAGAATTATACCTTGCCTATAATACGAAGTGTGTGGGCGGAGAATATGATAATCTTCCTGTTATCAAAGACATCGTAAATACTCGTTTAGCGATTGCCCGTTTGTTGGGCGATGATTCGTATGCCGACAAGATTTTGCGTAAACGAATGGCTGCCAATCCTGTCTATGTTTATCGGTTACTGGATGAATTATGGACGGGGTTCCGCGCTTCCGCCTTGCAGGAATACAAGGAAGTTCAGGGTTTTGCGATAGGGAAAGAAGGAAAATATATCGAAGTGACGCCTTACGACTGGTCGTATTACTCCGATAAACTGAAAGACGCCAAATTTGAATTGAACGATGAAAAAGTTCGTCCCTATTTCGAGTTGGAAAATGTGAAAAAAGGCGTTTTTGGTTTGGCGACCCGTCTTTATGGAATTACTTTTAGAAAAAACCCCAAGATACCTGTTTACCATCCCGAAGTAGAAGCTTTTGAAGTCTATGATAAAAATGGCGCTTATTTAGCGGTACTTTACACTGATTTTTTTCCGCGCGAAGGAAAACGCGCCGGTGCCTGGATGACTGAATTTCAAGGGCAAAAAATCAAAGACGGAAAAATGCTTCGTCCGCATATCTCGCTGGTAATGAATTTCACCCGCCCAACGGCAAGCAAACCGGCATTGCTGACTTTCGATGAGGTAGAAACCTTTCTGCACGAATTTGGACATTCCCTGCATGGAATGTTTGCTTCTACAACCTATCCGAGTCTTTCAGGTACAAATGTTTATCGTGACTTTGTCGAACTCCCTTCCCAATTTATGGAAAACTTCCTGATAGAAAAGGAATACCTCGATTCATTTGCCGTTCATTACGAAACAGGGGAAAAAATTCCACAGGAATTAATCGACAAAATCGTGAACGCCGCTAATTTTAATGTCGGTTACTTGTGCTTGCGACAGTTGTCTTTTGCCTATTTAGACATGGCTTATCATACAATTACAGAACCTTTTACGTCTGAAATTACTTTATTTGAACAGGATGCTGTTCGGAAAACGCTTGTTTTGCCCCCGGTAGAAGGAACGTTTATTTCTTCAGCTTTCAGTCATATTTTTTCCGGAGGATACGCTGCCGGTTATTATTCCTATAAGTGGGCGGAAGTATTGGATGCTGACGCATTTGCATTATTCAAGGAAAAAGGAATTTTCAATCCGGAAGTTGCCCGTTCGTTTTATGAAAATATATTGACGAAAGGAGGAACGGAAGACCCAATGGAATTGTATGTCCGTTTCCGTGGACAAAAACCTTCAACCGATGCTTTAATGAAACGAAGTGGAATTACTCAATAATAATCAATTAATCTAAAAATATGAGAACAACAATTATCAGTCTTTTAATCATTTTTACTATGAGCGCTTGTGAAAAACAAAATCCCTTTTTTGAAAAATGGGATAATCCTTATGAAGTTCCGCCTTTTGATAAAATTACCGTTGCCGGTTACCGGGAAGCATTTATGAAAGGAATGAAGGAACAGGAAGCTGAAATTGAAGCTATTGTCAATAATCCGGAAACGCCATCCTTTCAGAATACAATCGTAGCGTTTGATGCTTCCGGTTTGCTGCTTGCCCAAGTAGCCGCTGTTTTTTTCGAACAGGCAAGTGCTAACGGAACTCCGGATGTGCTGGCTTTGGAAAGCGAGATTACTCCGTTATTGACTCAGCATAGCGATAAAATAAGGATGAATCCCCAATTATTTGAAAAAATCAATTATGTAAAAGAAAAAGTCGATTATTCCACGTTAACCCCGGAAGAAACGACTTTACTGAAACAATTACATCTTGACTTTGTCCGGAACGGTGCAATGCTCGATGAAACCAAAGGTTTGAGATTGAAAGAAATAAATGAAAAACTATCGGTTTTGGAAAATCAATTCAGCCAAAACTTGCTGGAAGAAACAGGGTCATATCGCTTAGTGATTGACAATGAAGAAGATTTAGCCGGTTTACCGGAAAATGTAATTGCATTGGCAGCCAATCGCGCAGAAAAAGCAGGAATGTCGGGGAAATGGCTGTTCGGATTAGATAATCCAAGCATCATGCCCTTCTTGTTCTCCAGCGACAAACCGGAATTGCGGAAAGAAATTTTTACGGCATATCTGAATCGTTGCAACAACAACAATACATTCGATAACAAAGAAATATTGAAAAACATAGCCGTCTTGCGGAAAGAAAAAGCCAATATTCTGGGTTACAAAGACTTTACCGCTTATGTTTTAGAAAAACGAATGGCTAAAAATGCAACCAACGTTTACGGCTTATTGAACCAAGTCTGGACGCCGGCCATAGAAAAAGCCAACGAAGAACTTGTCGAAATGCGGGCGCTGATAGGGGAGGGTAGGGGCCTAACCAATTCAGATTGGAGATATTATGCCGAGAAAGTTAAAGCAAAAAAATATGACATTTCCGACGAAATGGTACGCCCTTACTTCAAGGCTGAAAATGTCAGGGATGGTCTTTTCCATACTTACCAGCAACTTTACGGGATTACATTCAAGGAATTAACCGATATTCCCAAACCCAATAAAGATGCACAAGCTTTTGTCTGCATAGACCGGGATGGAGCGACCGAATTAGGCATTTTATATTTGGACCTATACGCACGTCCGGGACTGAAAAGGGGAGGAGCCTGGTGCGGAACTTATCGCGAAGCTTATCAAAATAGCGAAGGACAACGAGTTAAACCGGTCACTTACATTACCTGTAATTTTACGCCGCCCGTAGGGAACGAACCGGCTTTATTGACTTCAGACGAAGTAGAAACCCTGTATCACGAAAGCGGCCACGCCATACATAACTTGTTCCGAAACGTGAAATACCATTTGACAAGCGAAGTCCCGTACGATTTCGTTGAATTTCCGTCCCAATTCATGGAACACTGGGCATTTGAACCCCAAGTCCTGGCTTATTACGCCAAGCATTACAAAACGGGAGAAACCATTCCGAAAGAGTTGGTAGACAAGATACAGGCAGCTTCTAAACAAGGACAGGGATTTGCAACCACCGAATACCTGGCGGCGGCATTTCTGGACATGGATTACCATCTCGATTCTGTTCCGGAAAATATCAATGTACTTGAATTTGAAGAAAATACATTAAAAAATAGGGGACTGATACCGCAAATTCCGCCCCGGTACCGCAGTACTTATTTTCAGCATGTATTCTCTAACAGCTACGCAGCCGGCTACTACTGTTATATCTGGTCGGAAGTACTGGATTGCGACGCCTTTGAAGCCTTTGTTGAATCGGGCGATATTTTCAACCGGACGATTGCTGAAAAATACCGCAAAAACATCCTCGAACCCGGCGGAATCTATCCGGCCGACGAAATGTATGTCAATTTCCGGGGACGGCAACCTCAAATTGATGCCTTATTAAGGAAACGCGGTTTTCTAAGAGTTAAGAGTTAAAAACTAAAAGTTAAGAATGAAAATAGAGAATAGAGAATGGAGGAAGGAAGGCCGAAGGTCTTCAATATGAATAACCCCTCTCTATTCTTAGTTTTTAGTTTTTAACTTTTAGTTCGTAGTGGGTCACCTCTCATGCCCCGAAGAGAGGTGCCTTCTGTTTTGGAGAATAGGGGACGTCCTGAAAGGACGTGATTTTCATAACCGCAGGTCAACGACCTGCGGAACGAACGGACTCCGCGAAACCGCTGTCTGAAAGGCAGGACAGAACATTGTGGTGTGTTCGGTAGACTGAAGGTCTTCTAAAGAATTAACCATTTTCATTTTTACGTTTGTGTATAATTGAAAAATTTAGTGTTATATTTGCAACCTCATAATTTATTTTAATAATGTTTGACCATACGAATATCGATTTTGATTTTTTATTTGAAAAATATTATCCCGGTTTATTATTTTATGCCACCCAATTTCTTGATGAAGCAGAAGCGAAAGATGTTGTTCAAGACGTCTTTTTTGAATTTTGGAAAAAAAGGGATACGCTTGTTATAAGCGATAAAATAGGGGCTTATTTATATCGTTTGGTTTATACCCATTCGATCAATATTTTGAATCATAAAAAAGTAGAATTGAAATATTCGAATGCAATGGTCGAGTTGAATGATCATAAAATAAATTTTTACGAATCGGAGATAAATAATGATATTATCCGGAATATTGAATCTAAAGAGATTGAAAACGAGATAAACGCAGCGATTGGTAAACTTCCCGACAAATGTAGGGAAATATTTAAATTAAGTTATTTATATGATTTGAAAAATAAGGAAATTTCGGATGTAATGAAAATTTCGTTACGTACGGTAGAAGCTCATATATATAAAGCGTTGAAAACATTAAGAAAAGAATTAAAACATCTATTACTGTTTTTTATTTTATTTTCTTGAATAATAAATAAGTAATATCAGAAAACTACTTGTTTAATTTATAAACAACTATCTAAAGTTATAAATATTATGGAAGAAATATTGATAAAGTATTTACAAAATAATTGTAGTGAAGAAGATCTGAAAAGGTTAAATCAATGGCTTTCGGAACAGAATGGAAATAAACGGGATTTTTTTTCATCCGTCGCCTTATTAAAGTCCGGTCATTTGAAACGATATTCGGATCCGGATTTCATACAGAAAGAAAAAATAAAACTGCAGGAACGGATTTGCAAAGAAAAAGCAAACATGAAGCGCAGGAAAAACCTAAAACAATTTCTGCAATATGCCGCTGTTACTGTTATCACGGTAAGTATTGCGATGGGCATATACCGGCTCTTTGTTTCCGATTCCATGCAAACGCTGACGACAAGCCAAGGAGAAATCAAACAAATAGTGTTATTCGATGGAACGAAAATCCTGTTGAATGAATCGGCTAAATTGGAATATCCTGAAAATTTTGGAAAAAAATACAGAACCGTTTATTTTGAAGGGGAAGGCTACTTTGAAGTAGCCGAAGATACGATACGGCCTTTTATTGTTAAAACTCAAAATCTGGAAATAGAGGTGTTGGGTACTAAATTTAATCTGAACTGTGTAAGAGACAGAAGTGTGTCGGTCGTTACACTGTTGGAAGGAGAAGTAAAAGTGAAAGGAAATAAAGGAGAAGGAATGATTATCCTTTCTCCCGGACAAAAAGCCGAATTGGATCTGTTAACTCGTAAGCTACGGGTTCGAGAATCGAAAAATGCTTTGTTGGAAACGATTTGGCATGATGGGTTAATTCCTTTCCATCAGGCTTCGATAAAAGATATTGGAAAAATATTAGAACAATTATATCATGTAAAAGTGCACATTGATGCCGACGTTTCTCAGACAACGTATTCAGGTGTATTGAAAAATCAAGACAGTATAAATACCATACTTCGTTTATTGAAATATTCTATTCCTATCGAATATGAAATAAGGGAAAATGATGTTTACATAAGAAGTAAAGATTAGACCACTCCTTTATTTTCAGGACATAAAAACAGAGGGATGATTTACAAGTCCAGATACAGTAAATCATCCCTCTAAGTTTGGGAGATATCGGATATTATTTATTTAATACTTTATGCACTGAAATATTGTTCTTATAATTAAATCTGACCATGTAAGTTGTTTCATATAAATTATTTACAGGAACAATCTCTCTGTTTGATAAAATAAGTATATTCTGTACCAATTGTCCTGTAAGACTGTAAAGTTGAACATTGCTTCCTATAGGAGCGCCTTCAATGACTATATTTCCTTTCCGAATATAAATAAACGGTTTATTTCCGGAAAATGCAGTAATAGAAGTATTGAGTGCAAATATGACTTCCAATGTTGTTGGTTCGGTAATGGTTAAATTAAAGGTATTTCCGCCATCCGGTAAGAAATCGGTCATTTTTTCAACATTATTTACCCTGATGCTATCTATTTTATAATTTGAATTAGGAGTAATCGTTACGGTTAATTGTGTACCTTGTTCGATTTGCGCACCGCTATTTACATTTGTTTCGTTGTTGTAAACAACAACATTTCCTTCCGTATCATCGAACGTATAAGTAAATTCATAAGTAATCGGTGCAAAAACCACTTCAATATTCACATCTTCGTTTGCAGCGTAATCGTAGCCATACGGAGAGGAACAAAGTTCTGTTTTGTCTTCTTCGTTTACCGTAACGCTTTGTATTTCAAATCCTTCATTTGTGCGGATTAATATGGTAATTGTACTTCCTTTTTCTACTTGGTTGCCGTTAGGCAGCAAAGTCATGTTGTATCTTATGCCTACTTGTCCTCCTTC
>JAIRLY010000191.1 GCA_031259075.1 Dysgonamonadaceae bacterium
TTATTAATCAAACGATTACTTTAGAAGGGATTACCAATGTCGACTGGGAAGATTTGGCAGCTGACGGTTATTATTTATATATTGCAGATACGGGAAATAATACCAATGGAGCACGAACCGATTTGGCTATTTATAAAATCAATCTGGACGATATTCCTCTGACGGGAAATGCGGTCATTCCTTCGAACCGGATAGAAACGATCCAGTTTTATTATCCCGAACCCGAACAGGGACTTACCCCGACACCGACAGGCAATAATAACACGGCTTACGATTGTGAAGCCATTGTGATCCGTAACGACATAATCCATTTGTTTACAAAAGACTGGACAAGCGAATCTTCCGATAACTATAAAACGACCGAATATTTATTACCGAATGTTCCTCATCCTGACGGAGGAAAGTATCCTGCAAAAAATTTCAAGGATCACAGTACTACGTTTTTAGTGACCGGAGCAGATAATGCAGGAATCAATGAAGTAGTCTTGGTTGGATATCAGAGTTCTGGATGGGGAAATCATTATGCTTCGGTTTATTCCGGTTTTCAAGGAGATGATATTTCTACAATGGGAGCTAATTTTTCTCTTAATAATGCTATTAGTATGGGACAAGTAGAAGCTATTTGTTTTGGAGAAGATCCTTTCGTAGGATATATTTCTAATGAAAAACTTGTTAAAGTGCTTACTATAAAGGCAACAATAAAGCCGTTTACAATTTCTTATTCGGAAGCAAATAAAACAAAAATTACTACCGGAACGGCCGGAGGCGGTATTCAGGGAAGTATTCGTTACAATTCGCAACGAAGACATTTGGAAGGTTTTAACGGTTTGTATTGGATCCCACTGGATATAAAAAAATAGAACAATCATTAAGACATAAATAAAAACATGAAAAATTCCATTTTATTACTTTTTTTATTCACCGGTTTAGTCCATTCCACATTTGCCCAAGTAAAAATAGGCAATAATGCGGACAATATTAAATCTTCCAGCCTTCTGGAACTGGAAAGTCCTGACAAAGGCTTGTTAATTACACGATTGACGACAGAACAGATAAATGCAATCCAAAATCCGGCTACGGGATTGCTTATTTATAACACGGATCTCAACTTATTGCAAGTCAACATTGGGACGGAAGGAACGCCTCAGTGGTACAATATTGCGATTACACATATAACCGATAATAAAGAGGCTATACTTTTACCGGTGGGTACGGACGCTGACCGACCGGCTTCTCCGGTAGACGGAATGTTGCGTTACAATACAAGCCTCAGTGAATTTGAAAAATATGAAAACGGAAATTGGATTTCGTTGGAGTGATTTGATACAAAATTTATTTAAATACAATTATGCAAATGAACAAGCTTTTAATTTCTATTGTGATGGCAAGTTTTTGTTTTTCCTGTGCAGCGCAGGATATTTCTTTGCCGAATCCCCAAAGAACAGGTGGAAAGCCTCTGATGGAGGCATTGAATGATCGTCAGACTACGCGTGAATATTCCGACAGGGAATTGGACGAGCAAACCTTATCCGATTTATTGTGGGCGGCGTATGGTTTCAATCGCGAAGATAAAAGAACCGCTCCTTCTGCCAACAACAGACAAGAGTTTATCCTTTATGTGGTTTTAAAATCAGGCGTTTATGTGTATGACGCTAAAGCGAATGTATTGATTCAAAAAGTAAAAGGAGATTTTCGTGCAAAAACCGGCAAACAAGAATTTGTAGCCGTTGCTCCTTTGAATTTGGTTTATGTGGTGGATTTGAAAAAAAATTCAGCAGAAGGCGCAGCTATTGATTGCGGATATATTTCCCAAAATGTTTATCTGTATTGTGCTTCGGCCGGTTTAGGTACTGTGGTCAGAGGTTGGTTCGATAAAGAGGACGTTCGATCCGCATTGCAATTAAACGAAGAAGAAGAGCCGATATTGACTCAAACGGTCGGTTATAAACTTCAGTCCTGAAATAATTCATTACCGGTGAATACCTCCCAATAAAGCGATTGGAGGTTATTCATCTTGAATAGTTTCGCTCTTTCTTTTTTCTTTATTACGCCGGCTTCGGTAAAGACAATCGGCTTTTATTAAACGATGAGAAAAAAAGTTTTTTTGATTTAAATAGTTGTCTTTACCTTCAGTCGGCGTAAATTAGTTATGAACGTTCATTATCTTCTTTACTTTCATTTTTTGGGGCTTCCCAAAGGCCAAGAGATACATTTCAAATTGTTGCGCAGAAAGTCTCGAACCGCCGGCAGGCGACGGCGCATATATCCTGTTATTTCTTCGCACGGTTGGTTGAAAAATAAGTATAAACTGCAGGTACTATAAATAGCGTCAAAAAAGTGGAAACCGTTAATCCGCCAATCACTGAAATTCCCATTGTAATACGGCTATTGGCCCCTTCTGCGTTGGCAAAAGCCAATGGCAACAGTCCTAAAATAGTAGAAAAACTGGTCATTAAGATGGGACGTAACCGTTGAATAGCAGCGCCTTCAATAGCATCCATTTTATTCATTCCGGCTTCTTGCCGCTGATTGGCAAATTCCACAATCAAAATACCGTTTTTGGCAACCAGACCAATCAACATGATGATTCCGATTTGACTGAAAATGTTTATGGTCACACCAAAGACACTCATAAAAATCAATGCTCCGGCTAAAGCCAAAGGCACCGTCAACATGATTACGAACGGGTCTTTAAAACTTTCGAACTGAGCAGCGAGAATCAAGAAAATCAGTATTAAAGCCAACCCAAAAGCAAACATCAGACTGGAAGAACTTTCCCTAAACTCTTTGGACTCTCCACTTAGCGCCGTCCGGAACGATTCGTCGAGGACTTCTTTGGCGATCCGATCCATTTCGTCTAAGCCTTCGCCAATGGTAACTCCTTTGGCTAATCCGGAACTTACGGTTGCCGAGTTAAACCGGTTGTAACGATACAATTGAGGAGGCGCTACACTTTCGGAAAGTTCGACCAAATTATCTAACTGAATCATATTTTCTTCATTGTTTTTGATGTAAATGGATTTCAAATCCAGCGGCGTATTTCTTTGCTGGCGGTTAATTTCCGCTAAAATTTGATATTGTTTTCCATTCATATAAAAATAGCCCATCCGCTGTCCGCTCAGAGCGTATTGTAAGGTTTCCCCAATATCGCGGGTACTTACTCCTAATATAGCCGCTTTGTCTCTGTCTATTTCCACCCTTGTTTCCGGTTTAGTAAACTTAAGATTAACGTCGGCCATCTGAAATTTAGGGTTTTCGTTCACTTTATTCATAAATAAAGGAATGAATTTTTGCAATTTATCAATATTAGGCGCCTGCAAAACATATTGAATCGGCATACCGCCTCGGCGGCCGCCGAAAGTAGATTGTTGTTGTACAAATGCTCTTGCTTCGTTTTCTTTTCTGACGGCAGCCGATACGGCGTCTGCTATTTCCATTTGGCTTCTCTCTCGATCTTGGATGTCGAGCAATATCAAACGGATAAAAGCCGAGCTTCTATTTACCATTGTCAAATTCGATTCTCTTTCTTTTGCAACGGAATCGGCAATTGCCGAAATTTTATTGGTGTAATCCCTGTAAAATTCAAAAGTAGAGCCTTCCGGACCTCGGATATTAATACTTACTTGGGAACGATCTTCCAACGGCGCCATTTCAGCCGGTATTTTTATCCATAAAATGAAGATGATAATTAAGGTAGTCACAACGATGGGCCAAGTAATCCATCTCCGTTTCAGAAAAAAATTCAAACCGACGCCGTAATAATAATTCAAACCGGCAAAGAAAGGTTCCGTTTGACGATAGATCCAGTTTTGTTTTTCTCTTTTCTTCAGTATTAAGGTAGAAAGCATCGGCGTAAATGTCAGAGCTACAAAAGAAGAGATGATCACTGAGCCGGAAATTACAATACTAAATTCACGGAAAAGCCGCCCCGTCATTCCTTGCAAAAATACGATGGGAAGGAATACGGCAACCAAAGTAATTGTAGTAGATAGAATCGCAAAGAAAATTTCTTTAGCACCTTCAATACCCGCTTCTTTCGGATTCATTCCTTTTTCGATTCGCACATAAATATTTTCGGTCATAACAATCGCATCGTCTACTACCAATCCGACCGAAAGAACAATGGCCAACATGGATAATACGTTAATTGAAAATCCGGCTATGTACATAATGAAAAACGAACCAATCAAAGAAACCGGAATAACGACACAGGGAACTAAGGTGACCCGCCAATCTCGTAGAAACAAAAAGATAATGATAACAACCAGAATAAAAGCAATATAAACAGTTTCGTTTACTTCTTTGATAGATGCACGGATAAATTTTGTATTATCGAAAACGGTAGATAAAACGACGTCTTCCGGAAGATCTTTCTTCATTTGTTCTACCCGAAGCATCACTTCATCGGAAATTTCAATTTGATTTGCACCCGGTTGTGGAACAATTACAACAGCGATCATAGGCACTCCGTTTTTACGCATAATGCTGCGCTGATCCTCCGGCCCTAATTCGGCCGTTCCAATATCGCGGAACCGGATTACATTAAAATTATTTTCTTTTATAATCAGATTATTAAATTCTTCCGGAGTTTTCATTAATCCCAATGTTCGAATCGTCAATTCCATTCGGTTACCTTCGATACTACCGGAAGGAAGTTCAACGTTTTCACGATCGATCGCATTTTTTACATCCACCGGTGTAATACCGTAAGCAGCCATTTTGATCGGATCAAGCCATAAACGCATGGAATATCGTTTTTCTCCCCAAATATTTACGGCGCTTACATTTTGAATGGTCTGCAACCGTTCTTTTACCGTTAAATCGGCAATTTCACTCAATTCAAGCAAATTCCGTTTTTCACTTTGAATAGTTAATTGCAGAATGGGCTGGTCGTCTGCATCGGCTTTAGAAACAGTCGGAGGATCGCAATCTCTCGGAAGAAACCGTTGTGCACGGGAAACTTTATCTCGAACATCGTTCGCCGCCGTTTCCATATCTACATCCAATTCAAATTCCACCGTAATCCGCGAAGAGCCTTGGCTGCTGGTGCTGGACAACGAACGAATACCGGGAATACCGTTGATATTTTGTTCGAGCGGTTCTGTAATCTGATTTTCAATAATATCGGCATTTGCCCCCGGATAAGACACATTGACGGTAATAATCGGATTATCTACACTGGGGTATTCACGAACTCCCAAATAAGTGTATCCGATAAATCCGAATATCAATATTATCAACACTAATACAGTGGATAAAACCGGTCGTTTAATACTTAACTCTGATATATTCATTTCTCTTTCATTCCTATTGTATTACATTGTCGATTTTAACAGCTAATCCGTCGCGCAATTGCATGACACCGGTTACAATAAGCGTATCTCCCGCGTGCAATCCTTCCAAAACCTGAATATTGGATTCGGTACGAATCCCTTTTACCACTTCAATTTGTTTTGCTTTTCCTTCCGAATAAAGATAAGCGATATCACGTCCCATTTCAGCAATAATAGCTTCGTTGGGGATAGTCAAAGCATTAACTATTTCATTCGATTTTATTTCGATAGAAGCCGTTCGCCCCGGCGTTAATTTCCCATTAACATTCGGATAAGTAGCGCGTGCTTTCAACGTTCTTGTTTTCAAATCGACTCGCGATTCAACGGCATAAACCTGTGCTTTGAAATGATTTAAATCGGGCGGAACAAGAAACGTTATATGTGTTCCTTGCCGGATCAGATTTGTATATCGTTCATTTACGGAAAATTCTATTTTCAACGGAATAATTTTGGTTAGAGAAGCGACGATAGTTGTTGGAGAAGCATAACTGCCTTCACTTACCTGTCTTAACCCAATCACGCCGTCGAAAGGCGCCCGCAATTCGGTTTGAGCAATTTTCGCTTTTGCCAAGTCTATATCGGCATGAAGTTTTTCCAGTTCGGTACTTACCTGTTCGTAAGCTTCCTTACTTACCGCGTCTTTTTCCAGCAAAGCTTTCTGACGGAATACGCGATCTTCGGCCAGTTGGATTTGTGCTTCCAATTTCTGCAACTCGGCTTGCAACGGTTTATCGTTTACTTTTGCTAATAGCTCTCCCTTTTTCACGGTGCTTCCTTCCTGAAGATAAATAGCGACAATTTTTCCGGATGTTTCAAAAGTCAGATCCACTTCTTCATCCGGAATCAAACTGCCTGTTGTTCGAATGATATCAATCAGATTTTCCGGTTCAATTACCTTAACGGCTACATTTAACGGAGTTCCGCGTCCGCCTGAAAACGTCGGCGCCGGCGCATTGGATATTTCGACAGTTTCTTTTTCTTTCTTTAATCGTTTGGATAAAGTAGGGTAAATTGCCATTCCAAAAATAAATAATACAATAAAAATAAAAAGCGTTATTTTAACAACCTTATTCATTGACATTTGATTTAAAATTAAGAGTGCGTATGACTAATGCACACAAAAATACGGTTTTTATGTTAATATGAGAGCAAGTAAAAGTTAATAAAACTAAAAACAACAGTAAATAATTATGAATGTTGATTTTGCACCTTACTGCGGTTTCATAACCAGTCCAATGTTTTTTTTGCCGTCTATTTTAATGAGAATAGGTTTTTTGAAGCGAACATGTCTCAAAAACGGTGTTTCTTCCACAGCCGGCTGTTCATTCAAAAATACTTCATCGAAAATGCCATCTCGAAGATAAGGATTAATAGTGAAATAGCCGACTCCAAATGAAGTCAGGTTCTGGAAAAAATGAGTTCCCTGACTGGGTTCTACTCTATAATTTTCCAATCCGGTTTCAATAATAATCCGTGCGTTAGAAATATGTGTCCATTTAACCGGAATTCCGAGCCAGGGATCGCTGGTTCCCCAGCGTCCGGGTCCTGCTAACACATACGTTTTTTCTTCTTCTATCATTCGTTTGTTCCATTTTTCAATATCGGAAGCGATCGACGGATTATTAGCGGCGTCAAATCCTTCTGTTTTCACATAAATGATATCAAATACGTCGTTTGAAACGCCATGTCCCAAAGCATGTTCGGAATACAACAGGAGGTCTTTTTCCGGCACTTTGGTTAAATCTTCCTCAATCAGTTCTTTACTATCGACAATCGGGCGAATTTGTAAAAGATAAAAAGTTCCTTCTGCGCTCTTATTTGCATTTTTCACCAGATTGACGGCAAATTCGATTTCTACGGGACGTCCCATTTCTTCCTGTCCTAATTTCAGGATGTAATTCAGAATTTCCGCTAATGGAAAGACGTCGTTTTGCAATATTCCGGAGAAAGAAATGACTTTGCGGTTTTTTCCGGGATAGTAACCGTCTCTCAAAATCTGATCGAAAGGATCGTAAGTAGAAGAAATAAATTGTAATGTTCCATCTTCTTCCGCTTCCTTGACAGGCAACTTCAAGAAATTATACGTATCGTCGGCAGACAATTCATCGGAAGCCAATGATTTCAAATTCAACGCATAAAATCCGGTTTGTGTTTCTTTCAGAGCGAAATCCAATGTGCTCATTTGCATAATACTATGGGGATGCAGTGGTGAAAAACGAAGCGAAAGCCCTCCGTCCACAATGTATTTTCCTAATCCTAAAGCAATGTTTGCGATCCCGTCTTCCGGTTTTTCATCGCCCACCGGATAGAAATTCAAAGAACGAGCTACTCCTGAAACGGTCGGATAAAAACGGTCGCCATAGCTTTGTCCTACAACTTCCTGCAAAACGATAGCCATCTTTTCCTGATCTATCAGATTTTGTGTGGCAGTCATATAAGCTTTACTGTCTTTAAAAAATACAGAAGCGTAAACTCCCTTGATGGCATTACCAATTCGCTCCAAAACGTCGTACCGGTCGGCGGATTTGGGTATCATATAGGTGTTGTAAATTCCGGCAAAAGGCTGATAATGCGAATCTTCCAATAAACTGGACGACCGGACGGCAATCGGCGTTTTTATCGCATCGAAGAAAACAAACATATCTTCTATCAACCGTTTAGGGAGGTTGGCTTTTAAGAAGTAATGAAGGATGTCTTCGTCGGGTAAATCCTGTAAAGCAATTCCATATAAGTCGTTGGTTTCCATAAATTCATCAAAAATATCGGTTGCTAAAACGACTGTTTTGGGAATCCGGATCATTGCTCTTGGAAATTTTTCTTCCAAATCGGAACTGCGGCGTTTTATCATCTGTCCCATAAATGCCAGTCCTCGCCCCTTTCCTCCCAACGACGCTTCTCCGATTCGTGCAAAATTGGAATATTCGTCAAACCGGTCTTTTTCGAAAACCGCTACAATCCCCGAATTTTTCATTTTCCGGTAACTGACGATGGCTTCAAAGATGAATTGACGGGCTTCGTTCATGTCTTTATAATCCGAAACATCAATTTCTTTTATAAATTCGGCAATCGGAAAAATGGCACGGGAATAAAAAAACCGGGAAAAGTGATTATGGGATAAATGATAAACCAGCGAGTCCTCCGGAATGACAAAGATTTTCGTTTGCAAATCTTTTAGAGATTTAATTCGCATTTCTTCTTTTTTTGTATGCGGGTTAATAATAATGAAATCGCCAAATCCGAATTTATTCATGATTTCTTTTCTCAAATCTTGCGGAAATGTTTTGGAATCCTTACATACAAAACTACCATTGAGTTCATCGGCATATAGCTTGTTGGACGCTTCGGAAGAATTGAAAATAACAGGTACAAAGCGGTCTTCATTTCGCACTTTACATCCGAATTTGTATCCTGCAAAATTATCGACTTTCCCTTTCCTGCTGAAACTCATATCACAGATAATCCCCAATATATGGTCTTTATATTTATCATACAAGACTTCCGCTTCTTCGTAAGAACGCGCTAATAAAACTTTAGGACGTCCGCGCATGCGCAACATTTGCTGGTGGGCGTTCAACGCTTCTTTGGAAAATTCTTTCGATTGTTGCAACACAAATTTGTATAAATGAGGCAAAGCGGAAGAAAAAAAACGAATGGAATCTTCGACCAACAAAATAGTTTGAACACCTACCGATGCGATGTCGTCATCTACATTCATCCGGTCTTCCAACAGTTTGATAATCGCCAAAAGAAGTTCGGCATTTCCCAACCAACTGAATATATAGTCAATTGCAGATAAATCTTCACTGGAAATTCGCCTTGCAATTTCTCTTGAAAAAGGAGTCAAAACCACAATCGGTATTTCGGAAAAAGACGATTTGATGTGATTGGCGGTTGCAAAAATATCCGAATCGTCCATATTCGGCATACAAATCACTAAATCGAAACGCATTTGAAGCATTGCCGACAAGGCTTCTTCTTCCGTAGATACTTGAACAAATCGAGGAGGATATCTTAAACTAAGAGATGTATATTCGTTAAAAATCTGTTCATCAATTCTTCCATCGTCTTCCAGCATGAAAGCATCGTATCTTGTAGCAATAAGTAAAACATTGAGTATTCGCTTATTCATCAAATTTGCAAAGGAAGTATCTTTCAATGCCAATTTTTTTATATCAATAGTGTTTTCCATTTTTTGAGATTTTTTCGGATACATGATATCCGGTTCACAAACTGCAAAAATAGAATAAATAACCGAGATTTTGAAGATAAGGAATATTTTTTTATTTATATATGCAATATGTTTATTACCTTTGTAAAATCACGAGTTTATTCACCTTATTGTATTAACATGAAAACAAGCTTGATTACATTCTTAATTGTATGTTTTTTTCTGAACCAATCATTGTCTGCAAAGGTATGGATTAATGAATTTATGCAAAGTAATATTGATTTGGTCAGAGATGATTTGCAGGAATTTCCTGATAGCTGGGTAGAACTTTACAACGATTCAAATAATGAAATTGATATTCAAAATTGGTATATTTCCGACAATAACGATTATAGTAAAGGTTGGAAAATAAACAATTCAACCAAAATTTCCGCTCGATCTTACCTGTTGATTTATTGTGATACGGAAGGGAACAATTTACATGCTTCGTTTCGTTTAGACAGTGGCAACGGAAATCATATTTATTTGTTCGATTCGAATAAAAATGCCGTCGATTCCGTAAAAGATATTCCCAAACAACCGGCTCCCAATGTCGCACGGGGAAGAATCACCGATGCAGGAAATGAATGGAGTTATTTTGTGGAAGCCACTCCGGGTAAAAAAAACGAGGGAAAAACATCAAACCGGTTACTTCCTAATCCCGTTTTCAACCGAGCAGGAGGAATTTATAAATCGCCGATAAAATTAAGCTTCTCTTTACCGGATAATGTACCGTCAACAGTCGTTTTGTCCCATATTCATTACACCATAGATAACTCAGAACCTACAATTCATTCGCCTGTTTACTCAAACGAATTAACGATTTCGGAAACAACCGTTGTAAAAGCAAAACTCATTCACCCTGACTATCTGAGCAACCGTTCACAAGTTCACTCTTATATCATCACTCCCAATACATGGACGTTACCGGTTATTTCCATCAGTTTAGACACTACATATCTTTGGGACGATGAATTTGGAATTTATTGCAAAGGAAATGGAAAATACGGTCAAAGTGGAAATGGCGTAGACTATAAAGTAAACTGGAACAATGATTGGCGTCGTCCTATGAATTTCGAATATTTTCCGGTAGAAAATGAAGGGGCAGTACTCAACCAGTTGGGTGAATTGCGAATTGCCGGCGGATGGTCGAGAGCAAACGCTCAAAAGTCGTTTATTATTTACGGGAACAAACGATTCGGCGTAAAACGATTTGAGTTTGATTTATTTAGCGAAAAGCCAAATCAGGAAATCAAATCTTTCATGATTCGTAATTCGGGAAATGATTTTTGGTACACTCATTTTCGAGATGCCGCTATTCAACTGTTTTTCGGCGGAAAAGCAGACATCGACTATCAAGCGTATCAACCGGCTGTTTTTTACCTGAATGGAAGATATTGGGGAATTCAAAACTTACGGGAACGTTCTACGGAGGATTTTGTTTTGGCTAATTATGCTACGGAAAATATTGATATGATCGAGAATTGGTGGGACTTGAAAGCCGGCGATAAAACGGATTGGGACAAATTGATGAATGAACTGCAAAAAACACAAAATCAGATTGATTATCCGTGGCTCACAGAACAAATTGATCTCAATGAATTTATTAATTTTATGATTCTCCAGATTTACGTTTCCAATATCGATTTTTCGGACGGCAATAATATTGTGATATGGAAACCAAAAATAACCGGAGGAAAATGGAGATTCATTCTAAAAGACACCGATCACGGATTAGGAATTTGGGGGACAAATAAACCGGATCATAATGCTTTAACACTCAATCTAAGTGGAGAGAAAGACTCTAAGAAATTGTTCAAAGCATTAATGACTCAGACTGCCTTCAAAAAAGAATTTTACAGCCGTTTTGCTATTTATTTGGGCGATATTCTTCATTACAATTCGACTTCGCAAATCATTGACAGTATTCAAGCGCTGATTGAACCGGAAATGAATAATCATATCCTTCGATGGCGGAATGAGGTATGGTGGCGAGATTTGAACTCTTGGAAAAATGAAGTTAATCAGATGAAATTGTGGTGCAGCCAGCGGAATACGCATGTTTATACACAACTAAAAGACTATTTTCAATTGGGTGCCATAATGAAAGTGAACTTGGAAACTGCGAATAATTTGAGTGGTACGCCTGTTGTTTCAATTAACGAAACGAAGTTGCAAAAGCCCAAATTTGACGGCTCGTTCTTTCAGAAAGAAACAATCAAACTACGCTTTGAAGGAAATGAACCGATTTTGTACGGTTGGAAAATCACATCGACCGTGAATGGAAATACGACAACAAAAACTTATTTTCAAAAGGAATTAGTTTATGAAATTGCCGATAAATGTACCTCTTTACGAATTGAGATAATAGATAATTTCAATGGTATTATAAATGAGAATCTTTCACAAATCACTGTTTCAAAAGCGAATAATCAATTACTCATTGAAGGCTTGAAAGAAAATTCCCTGATTTCCATTGTTGACGCCGGAGGAAGATTAGTTTATAAAACAAATACAAATGAATATTCGATTCACATTCCTGTAAATCAAAAGGGAGTATTTATTGTAAAAGTGAATAATCCGGATCAAGCCGTTTGTAAAAAAATTATTTTATGAAAAAAAAATTCCAATTGATAACATTCACAAAACCATATCATATAACTACCGTAAAGACAACATCTTCAAGGATATGCTTTTAACTCTTTCAACGGCTCGACAACAAAATGCCTTTCCTTATAAAGCGGATGGGGGAGTTTCAGTTCTTCGGATTCATAGATCAGATTGTCGTAGAAAATAATATCAATATCAATGATTCGGTCCCGATATCCGGAAGTATATTTTTTTATTCTGCCCATTTTCCTCTCTAAATCTTGAGTAGCGTGTAATAATTCGAGCGGAAGCAACTCTGTTTCTACTTTTATCACCATATTGAGAAAAGAGTTTTCGGATTCAAATCCCCACGGTTCGGTTTCATACACGGAAGAAATAGCCGAAAGAACACCTATCTTTTCGACTATCATTGTAATAGCTTTCAGCAAATTTAGATTTTTATCTCCTAAATTAGTGCCCAGAGCTAAATATACCGTATGTTGTGTTTTCACAAAACACAATAATTAAAGAATTAGCATAGCATCGCCATACATTCCAAAACGATATTTGTCGACAACAGCTTGTTTGTATGCATCCATAATCAGGTCGTATCCGCCGAAAGCTGTTGTTTGCATCAGCATAACCGAAAGCGGCATGTGAAAATTAGTAATCAAACGAGTCGCTACCGAAAAATCATAAGGCGGAAAAATAAATTTATTCGTCCAACCGTCAAATTCTTTCAAACGCCCTCCGGTAGTTACCGTACTTTCAATTGCCCTGATAACAGATGTTCCGACGGCGCAAATTTCTTTATTATCGTCTTTTGCTTTATTTACCATTTTTACAGCGTCTTCGTCAATCAGAACTTGCTCGGAGTCCATTTTATGTTTTGTCAAATCTTCAACGTCGATATCTCGAAAATTTCCTAACCCGGAATGAATGGTAATAAAAGCGAATTTACACCCTTTTATTTCCAAACGTTTCATCAATTCCCTGCTGAAATGCAAACCTGCTGCCGGAGCGATAACCGCCCCTTCGTTTTTCGCGAAAATTGTTTGATACCGTTCGATGTCCAATGTCGTCGCTTTCCTTTCAATATAACTTGGGATCGGCATTTCTCCTAATTCATACAAGGTTGACTTAAATTCGTCATGAGGCCCGTCGTATAGGAAACGAAGCGTTCTTCCTCGAGAAGTCGTATTATCAATTACTTCGGCCACCATAGAGTCGTTTTCTCCGAAATACAATTTATTTCCTATCCGGATTTTGCGTGCAGGATCAACCAAAACATCCCATAGCCGCAATTCTTCATTTAATTCACGAAGCAAGAAAACTTCAATTTTAGCTCCTGTTTTTTCCTTATTTCCATACAAACGAGCCGGAAAAACATACGTATCATTAAATATAAATGTATCCTTATCACTAAAATATTGAAGCATATCCTTGAAAACTTTGTGTTCTATTTCTCCTGTTTTACGATGAATAACCATTAGCCGCGATTCATCCCTGTGTTCTGCAGGATAGGATGCAATTAATTCCTGAGGAAGATTAAACTTAAATTTTGAGAGTTTCATATAAAAATAAGAATTAAAATTTAAAAATTAAGAATTAGGAGCATTGTATCCTAAAATTCTTTCGCTTTAAGCATATTATCAAATTCATCTATTCCAATACATTTATTCAATGTAATATTTCCAATTCGTGTTCGCACCAATCCGGTTAAGTGAGCGCCCGAATGTAATGCCGAACCAATATCCCGAGCCAGTGAGCGAATGTAAGTTCCTTTGCTGCAAACTACGCGAATCTTTAATTCCGGCAGTTGATACGACAACAATTCTATCGCATCAATGACAAGTAATTTGGGTTTTAACTTCACGTCTATTCCTTTTCTTGCCAAATCGTAAGCCCTGTCGCCATTAACTTTACATGCAGAAAAAGCCGGCGGAATTTGTTCAATACGACCCTGAAACAGAGATAACGTTTGCTCTACTAATTCTTTTGTAATATGTGCTGTTTCATATTTTTGATCAATTTCCGTTTCCAAATCGAAAGAAGGCGTCGATGCTCCCAAACACAGTGTAGCCACATATTCTTTCGTTTGATATTGAAATTCTTCTATCTTTCCGGTAGCTTTTCCGGTACAAACGATCATTACTCCGGTAGCGAGCGGATCTAAGGTGCCGGCATGACCTACTTTTATTTTTTTTACATTCAGATAACGTGAAATTTTATACCTGACTTTGTTTACCAAATCAAAGGATGTCCAATGCAATGGTTTATTGAAATATAAAATTTCTCCGTCTTGAAAATCGCAATGCATTACAATTCATTTAAAGGATAACCCAAAAGAAGCAACAGCAACAAGATACCTCCCACAATAACACGATAATATCCGAATGCTTTGAATCCGTACTTACTTATAAAACCAATAAAAAATTTAATAGCTAATACGGCCACTATAAAAGCAACCAGATTACCAACCAGCAATTTATCTATATTTTCGATCAGTACTGTTTTGCTTTCGGGAACTGTTATTAACTTGTATAATTTGTAGACGGAAGCGGCAAACATAGTCGGAACAGCCAAAAAGAAAGAAAATTCAGCGGCCTGCCTCCGTGTCAGTTTTTGCGACATCCCTCCTACAATGGTTGCCATGGAACGGGAAACGCCGGGTATCATTGCTATGCACTGGCATAATCCGATAACAAATGCTTTCCGGTATGTAATTGTTTGATTATTATCCTTTTTGCTGAATAATTTATCTACAAAAAGCATCAAAATCCCGCCTAATATAAGCATGATTGCCACCACTTCAACTCTTTCAAGCATTTCATCTATTTTTTCACTAAACAATAAGCCGAAAACAGCGGCGGGAATAAAAGCGACAAGTAATTTCCAATAAAAATCCCAACTTTGGAAAAATCGCTTAAAATAGAGAACCAATACAGATAGAATAGCTCCGAATTGTATTATCACGGTAAATGCTTTGACAAATTCGGTCGGTTCAACTCCTAAAATGCTTTCTACAACGATCATGTGTCCTGTGGAAGAGATCGGAAGAAATTCGGTTATCCCCTCAACTATTGCAATGATAATTGTTTGTAACCAATTCATATTTATTCTTTCGGTTTTTTAAGAATTGCATAAATTACCGATCCGAAACCGATCACGATTATAACCGGTGCAACAAATAACCGTCTTGCATTGAATATACTCGGATCAAAACCTGTTTCTTCAGTGGTTTTTCCTCCCGATAGCAACACAAAGCCAATAATAATAACAAAAAGAGAAACGGCTAATAATATAAAATTCTCCTTTCCGAATGTAAATTGTTTTTTATCCATTGTTTAATAATTACATTTTATAAAGATCGCTTTCATTTGCTCTTAAATATTTATTTACGGCAAAACAGGTAGAGATCCAAGAAATCAAAATACCCAGTATCAATACGCTTCCGAACAGCATCGACCAAAAATTCAAATCAATCATTTCGGCCATATCCGGCATGTTCTTTATTGCATAATAAATCAACCAATACAACAAGCCGTTAGCAATAAAAGCCGCAATAATTCCCGACAAAATGTTTGATGTAATAAACGGTTTTCGAATAAATCCTTTTTTTGCGCCTACCAATTGCATCGTATGAATCTCAAATCGTTTGGAATAAATTACCAATCGAATGGTATTGTTTATTAACGCAAAGGAGATAAATAAAAGAAGACCGGAAATAATCGTAAGTACAATACCTGCTTTAGCAAGGTTATCATTTACAACTTGTAACAATTCTTTACGATATTCGGTTTCTTTAATATCATTGGAAAATCCCATGAGTTGAGCGTCTATAACAGCCAAACTGTCTAAATCGGCATATTGCGAATTTAAGTTAATTACAATTATATCAGGTAAAGGGTTGAAACCCAAAAATTCTTCAAGATTTTGTCCCAAATCCTTTTCCAATTGTTTCGCGGCTTCTTCTTTCGAATGATAAACCGTTGATTTCGTAAAAGGAGCTTCATTCAAAGATTTTTGCAGTTTTTGAATTTGCGCTTCATTTGTTCCTTCCTGTAGAATAACATCAATTGATAAGGATTCTTTTATTCGGTTGGAAAAATTATTGGCAAACAGCAATAAAAAGACAATCAAACCTAATAAAAAAAGAACCAACGCTACACTAACCGTAGCTGTTATTCGAGAATTAATGAAAGTTACAGGTGAAAATTTACGTTTTTTTTCATTCATACGAGCCCTTTTATCCTAAGATGGTTGCAAAATTACAAATTATTTGTGAAAGTCTGAATTTTTTCGGTCAAATATTTTAAAATTTCGATATTAAATGATGAGAAAATTATAAATTGTTTATTTTGTATTACCTATTTTCCCAGAATCGCAAGGGTGGAAATTCTCCACCCTTACCTGTTACGGCCATAATTACACGATAGCGATAGCTCTTCTATTCGGAAAGGCCTACTGCTTTCTAAGCACAGACAAATTGTCTAATTGTCATTTTTCTTGCAACGCACGCTATACAAAATGTACTTGTAGTAGCTGTAGCGATGTACTCCAAAGTCGGTGTAACCTATGTATCGATGGTATGCCGTTGAACTGTTGTGTGAACTACTCGACCAGAAGTCCGTGAGTTGGCTGTAGTAATGCACATTGAGTCCACTCACGCCGCCCACGAGCAAAGCGTCGAAGCCCCCGCCGCTGTGTGATTTGCTCGTACCGTTCGTAACATGACTGTCTACAGTAGTGGTACTTTTCATCTTTTTACCATGAGTGCCACGACTTTCAGTAGCTGTACTGTAACCTGTTTCCCATGTAGTAGCGTCGCTAATCGAATAAACTCCTGCAGCGCTTTCCGCTATTTCTTTTTCTAACTGATTCCATTCATAATCGCTCGGCAAATGCCAATCCTCCGGACAAATACCCTGATACTGTATTTGGTTTGAACTGTTTGCTTCATTCACGCTGGTGGCGTCACGATTCGTAGCTGCCGCCCAAGTATATAACAACCCATATTCCGGATGATCATTAAAGATCTGTTCATCTCTTTTCGGATAATTATAGAATTTCGAAGCAGGATCCGCATCAGCACCTAAGGTTAAGACAGTTTCTCCGTCAGCATACGTTTTCGTTCGCAAATTTTGGGTCATCCAACAACCGGCGGCTCCAAACTCAGCGGCATAATAAGCATTGCCTTCAACGTCCATTACGCCTGCACACCCACTGATAGTAACCACACAATCTTGAGTTACACCGCCCGCTGTAGCCCGAACGGTAAACGAACCTGTACTTCCGGAAGTGACGGTAAATGTATTATCAACAGGAGAAATAGATACATCGTCAGGTACAGTGCCCGCTACAACTGACCACGAAACCGTAACACTGCTGAACGGCTTGTCGTCGCTACCGGTAAAATTCTGTGCGGTAATCGTTCCTGTTTCATTATCCGTATCCAAGAATAAAAGACTTTTATCCAATTCAAAACGCTTGAGCATTACCGGACCGATTGGCTTCCAACTGCCGCGTATCCATACATAAATGTCTTTACCATTGCCGTCGGGCACATCGTCGTTCGTGTTGTAAATCAGCATCCCTTCGCCGTTGGCTTCGTTGCCAGACAACTGCCAACTTGTGACGTTCGTCAGAAAGACCTGAGGCAACAACAATCCTAATCTCGCTGATTGCGACAGGTCAAGTATCGCCCCCTCATGCGGATCTTGATCGCTGCCGATGGTTACTTGTGCCTTCATACTCGCTACGCTCAACATCCAGAGTGTCAGCGCTAAAAAAATCATTTTTTGTTTCATGTTTAATAAAAATTTAGTAATGTTATTTATAAAATTATGTTCTCTTTTACCTGTTCAACCCGCTTCGGGGTTGAAAGCGTTATTGTTTTTTTTGTTTGTCCCCCAATCGCTTCGCTTCATTGAGGGTTATTCATCTTGAAGGCCTCCGGCCTTCCTTTCTCCATTCTCTATTTTCCATCCCTAACCCTTAACTCTTAGTTCTTAAAGACCGTCTGTCCCGTAGGGACAAAATGTCGGTAGAAAATATGGGTCTCTCCAGCATTTCCCTGTCCCGTCAGGGACAGAATATGATTCGGTGGATGCTCTCCACATTCCGTCCCTGACGGGACGGGCGACGGTGAAAATAACCCCCGTTTTCTACCAACATGCTGTCCCTAACGGGACAGAAGACAATATTTTCTTCCCAATACAACCCGACAACGTCCATCACTATTGAGTATCGCCCTGTCAAGGCTTCGCTCCATTTTACATTTTCTATTTTTCATTCTTAATTTTTAGCTCTTACGATTTTAAATTGTTCAACCCACTTCGGGGTTGAATGTGTTATTGTTTTTTTGTTTGCCCCCAATCGCTTCGCTTCATTGGGGGTTATTTATCTTGAAAGCCTGCGGCCTTCCATTTTCCATTCTTAACTCTTAGTTCGTAAAGACTTTCTGTCCCGTTAGGGACAAAATGTTGGTAGAAAATATGGGTCTCTCCAGCATTTCCC
>JAIRLY010000218.1 GCA_031259075.1 Dysgonamonadaceae bacterium
TTTTATGTTTTGCAATGTATTGCTTTAATTCGGCGTCCATATCGCTTGTGGTTACTTTTTTATAAAGTTACTACAAATATACATAAAATTTTTCATTTATCATACAGCCGAATAAAAAATGGTGCAGTGTTTTTTTGTTTTTCTAAAAAATCTCACTATTTTTGCGTAGTTTTTAAACAGATTTATCAATTTTTCATAAAAAAACAGATATTATTTTTAACATTACATATTAATTAAGAAAGCGTTAGCTTTTATTCTTGTATTTGAAACATCGACAATTTCAAAAAATTCCCAAGAATAAGTAAGTGAACGCTCACGTTGATGCGTGGGTATAACTTATTTGGGAATTAGGCAGTCGATGGCCTCAAATACGAATAAAGTTAAAAGTCCCACGCTTCGTATTTTTAAACCGCTTCTCTTCGGGACTTGAAAGCGAACTAAGAACTAAAAGTTATGAGTTAAGAATTAATTCTGCCCTCTATCATTATGTTTATTCCGGCGATGGTAAAGACAACTATTCGAATTAAAAATCATTTTTCTCATCATTTAATAAATGCCGGTTGTCTTTACCGGAACCGGAGAAACTAAAAAGAGTTAAGAACTAAGAGTTAAGAACTAAGAACTAAAAGTTAAAAACTAAGAGTTAAGAATGGAGTAAAGAAGGCCGCAGGCCTTCAAGATGAATAACCCCCAATGAAGCGAAGCGATAGGGGGACAAAAAGAAACAGAATTATAAATAAAATTACTAAATTTTTTAAACATGAAAAGAAAGATGATGTTTTTAGCGCTGATGCTCCTGATAATGAGCGCAGCAGGTGTGAATGCACAAGTACGGATTGGCGGTGACGCCGACCCAAACAAATCGGCAGTACTGGATTTAAATGCCACGAACGAGGTCAACAACGGTAAATTGGGGTTAGCGCTACCGCGCGTGCAGTTGACTTCAACGAACGATGTAACAACGATTACAACTCCCGTTACCGGCTTGACCGTTTATAATACTGCCACTGCCGGAAACGGCGCTACAGCGGTTGCGCCCGGCGTATATATCTATAACGGCAATTCGTGGACCCGTTCGTCGGCAGGCGTTGCTCCTGTGATTATTACTCAGCCCAAGGCGTTCAGTTGGAGCCGATTGAAGGATGCGAACGGCGACCCGAACGGCCCGACAACCGCTACCATTGAGGCTTTGAGCGTAACCGCTGCCGGACCCGGCGCTTTGACTTACCAGTGGTATCAAAAAACGGCCAACCGGAATGATCCGGACATCAAGCTGACCGGCAACGGCGCAACAACGGCGGCTTATACTCCGGTGGTTACTTCTTGGGGTATGAAATCGTATTATTGCATCGTTAAAAACGGAAACGACAGCGTGGTTTCTACAATCGCCGAGGTAGCCATCGGTTGCGGCGCTAAAACGAATCAGGGGAAATGGCTTCGTTTTATGTGCTACAACTTGGGCGCCGACACAAGTCTCGATCCGTTTACATACAAAAGCATCAACGATACGACGAGTAAAGACAGCAAAGGCTGGCTGTTTCAATGGGGACGCGCTACCGACGGGCATCAATGGCGAAGCTCTGCTACTGTGGACGGGCCTTATAACAGTACAACCATTCAAGTTCCTCCAGATAACGCGATGTATGGAAAATTTATTAAAAATAGTTCGATAGCCACTTCTTTAGACTGGCGAACGCCATCGTTCGAGAGTACATGGGCTTCCTGTAGCGCAAATCCCGACGAGGGCAGCGGCTGCCCTTGTCCTTCCGATTGGCGACTCCCCTCTTCCGATGAATGGAACAGTATATACGGGGAGTTCTATAGCGGTCGAATCAGCAAAATGTCGCCGACGGCGAATACTTGGATCTTGGAAAATGGACTGAGCATTTTGCCTGATGGAATCACGTGCACTCTATTCTTGCCGCAGAATGGTCATCGAACGCTAAATGGTGATGTTTGTTGCACTGACAGAGTGGAACTGCTTACCAGAGATGTGGTGGCTCACGGAACAGCACTTTTTTCCATAAACCTAGACCCTGAGAAAGACGATATGAGAACAGCAGTATATGCAGACCGCTGTAGGGCTTGGGGAGTGCGCTGTGTCTCGTCCGAAAACGATTAAACCCCGTTTATTGGCAGGTTTTTCTTTTTGCTGTTGACTTTTTCAAATGGAAAGGTCATAAACGCGGCATACCTGTTCGAAATGAGGCTGTATCAAAAAAACAATTACCTCCTTCAGAATATGTTGTAGAAGGGAATAAAATTGCAAATTTTGGACTTTTGATACAGCCTTTGAATTACACCGTTCTGCAGAAAACGCTTAGCGGTAATCTTCTACCGGCGCGATCCGCTAAAAATAATTCTCCGTATTCCGGTTGATTTGTTTTTGGGAAATACTCTTTCATTAAATTTTCTGCAATTAGAGAAGAAAATCCCATCGAATATAAATTAAGTATGTAAAAATACTCCTTTTCATCTATCATTTGACTGCAATATTCCATTAATTCGGCTATATTATCTTCCAAAATCCATTTTTCGCCATCGGGACCACGTCCATACGCGGGTGGATCTAAAATGATGCCTTGATACCGTTTTCCCCTTTTGACTTCACGTTTTACAAATTTCAAAGCATCTTCCCATACCCAACGAATGTCTTTTAATCGGGAGGCTTCCATATTTTCACAAGCCCAATTCAAAACCTGTTTGACCGAATCAACATGCGTAACGTCCGCGCCGGCTGCTTTTGCCGCTAACGAAGCACCGCCGGTGTAAGCAAAAAGATTGAGTACTTTCGGTTGTTTTGTTTTTAATTGTTGAATAGCATCGTATATATACTTCCAATTTTCCGCCTGTTCCGGAAAAATTCCCACATGTTTGAATGATGTTAAAGCTAAGCGAAAGTACAAGTTCATGTCTTTATAGGAATAATTAATCATCCATTGTCGAGGCATTTGAGGATGAAGTATCCATTCTCCTTTTTCATTTCCTTCCGATCCTGATTTTCCTTTTTCTTTTTTAAACCAAGCGCCTGCTTGCTGTTTCCAATCTTTTTCCGGTAACGTTTTTTTCCAAACGGCTTGCGGTTCGGGGCGGCGAAGAATATATTTGCCGAATCGTTCGAGTTTTTCGTAATTGCCCGAATCGATTAGCTCATAATCAGGCCAATTTTGCGGAGTGAGTAATTCCATGCCACTAAATTTAGAGAATAAAAGCAGTTTATTCCTTTCGTTCGATAATATAATCAATCAGATCAATCATAGCCGTTTTGGTTTCGGTATCCGGAAATTGGCTCAATAAATCAACCGTTTTCTTTTTTATTTCCTGCATTTTTGATTGAGCGTATTTTATTCCTTCCTGTTTCTTAGCAAATTCAATCAACAATTTAATATTTTCCTGCGAAAAATCCTGATTGTGAATGATGTTCATCATCTGTTCGGATTGTTCTTTCGGCGCATTTTTCAGGGCGTAAATAAGCGGCAAAGTAATCTTTCCTTCCCTGATATCGTTTCCGGTCGGTTTACCGATATCTCCCTGTTCAAAATAATCAAAAATATCGTCTTTTATTTGGAAGCAAATTCCCAGATTTTCTCCGATTAATCGTAGAATTTCCGTTTTTTCCGGATCTGCATTTACAGACATTGCACCCATTTCCGAGCAAGACGATAACAAAACCGCCGTTTTTTTTCGGATAACTTCAAAATATCGGTCTTCTTCAATCACAATTTTCGAAGAAGATACCAATTGGGTTAATTCTCCTTCGGCAAGATTTTGCGCCAGATCGGCCATTATTTTGAGAATGTCGATGTTTTCTATTCTTACGCCATGAACAATTGCTTGGGAAAGGATGTAATCTCCCAGCAAAACAGCGGCGCGGTTGTCGTATTTAGCCCGAACGGACGGTTGCCCGCGACGCTCCATCGTATTATCCACTACATCGTCGTGAATCAAAGTAGCCGTATGCAACAGTTCAAGAATTACAGCATAATTCAGCGTTCGTTGTGTAATTTTTCCACAAAGTTTTGCGGAAAGGATAAGAATAAGGGGGCGAATCTGTTTTCCTTTTTTTTTAGCAATGAAATTAAGCATAAATTGGAAATGATTGACAGTACTGTTCAATGCCTTCATGTAAAGTTCATTGAATGTTTCCAATTCCTTTTGCACAGATTGAGTAATATGCTCCATAAGTTGAAATTTGAAAATGAGAGTTGAAAGTGTTTTTTAATTTTCAACTCTCAAACAGATTACAAAGGTAGAAATAATATTTTTTTTTATATCTTTACGGTTCAATTTTATATTTTATTATGAAACTATTTTTGTTAGATGCCTATGCTTTGATTTATCGTGCGTATTACGCACTTATTAAGATGCCCGGAATAAACTCCAAAGGTTTTAATACTTCCGCCATTTTAGGTTTTGTAAATACATTGGAAGAAGTTTTGAAAAAAGAGAACCCGACGCATATCGGAGTTGCGTTCGATCCTTCGGGGCCTACTTTCCGCCACGACCTTTTTAAGGAATATAAAGCTCAAAGAGAAGAAACTCCGGAAGTGATACGGGAATCGGTCCCCATTATTAAAGATATTATCAGGGCTTATAATATTCCGATTCTGGAAGTTCCATATTATGAGGCGGACGATGTGATCGGAACAATTGCCAAAAAAGCTTCTAAAGATTATGAAGTATTTATGATGACGCCCGACAAGGATTACGGGCAATTGGTTGATAAAAATATTTTTGTTTATAAACCGAAATATGGAAGCTCCGGTTTTGAAATATTAGGCGTCGACGAAATTAAGAAAAAGTATAGTTTGACAAATCCTCTTCAGGTAATCGACCTTTTAGCGTTGATGGGCGATAAGAGCGATAATATACCGGGATGTTCCGGAATAGGCGAGGTAACGGCGAAAAAATTAATTGCAGAATTTGGAAGCGTTGAGAATTTGATAGAAAATACGGATAAATTGACCGGATCAACCCGAACGAAAATTGAAGGAAATAAAGAAACGATTCTTTTTTCAAAATTTTTAGCGACCATAAAAACGGATATTCCTATTGATTTCAATCCGGATAAATTATTGCGGGAAAAAATAAATGAACCGGTTCTTCGCAAGATTTTCGATGAATTGGAATTTCGGAAACTTTCGGCGCGGGTTTTCGGCGAAACGCCTGTTTCACCTTCCAAACAGTCTTCACAACCTTCGCTTTTCGATTTATTTGAGGCCAACGATCCGAAAGAAGTAAAATATTCGAATTTCGACCATTTAAAAACGATTCCGCATCATTATTATTTGCTGGACAGCGAAGATAAAATAAACGATTTAATTAAAAGGATTAAAGATCAGAAATTTTTTTCTTTCGATACGGAAACGACCGGAATTGATCCGTTATCGGCCGAATTAGTAGGAATATCGTTTGCTTTACAAGAGGGAGAGGCCTGTTTTCTTCCGGTTTCGGGGAAAAAAGCGGAAGCCCGGAAGACAGCAAGTTTATTTAAAGAAGTATTGGAAGATAAAACCATTCTGAAAATCGGGCAGAATTTGAAATACGATATTAATGTTTTGAAAAAATATCAGATCCGGGTAGAAGGACCGATGTTTGATACGTTAATCGCGCATTATCTTATTAATCCGGAATACCGGCATAATTTGAATTATCTGGCAGAAACGTATCTCAATTATCAAACCATTCATATCGAAGAATTGATCGGGAATAGGGGGAAAGATCAATTGAATATGCGTCAAGTTCCGTTGGACTTGTTGGTAGATTATGCCTCCGAAGATGCGGATATCGCTTTGAAATTGAAAAACATTTTTGAAAAAATGATTGAAGAAAGTAATTTTTCCGATTTATTTTACCGGATTGAAATGCCTTTGGTTTCCGTTTTGGCCGATATGGAAGAAGCCGGTGTCCGGTTAGATGTTCCGGCTTTGAAAGAATCTTCGCTCGTTTTGACTAAATGTTTGAGAGAAATCGAACAAGATGTGTTCCGGATGGCCGGAAAAGAATTTAATATTGCTTCTCCGAAAATGGTGGGCGAGGTTTTGTTTGATCATTTGAAAATTGTTGAAAAATCGAAGAAAACCAAGTCGGGACAATATACAACCAGCGAAGATGTATTGGAAAGCTTGAAAAGCAAGCATCCGGTAGTAGAGAAAATATTGGAATATCGAAAAGTAAAAAAATTGCTTACCACTTATATCGATGCATTGCCGACTTTGATTAGTCCGATCGACGGAAAAGTACATACTACTTATAATCAGGCGACTACTTCAACCGGTCGTTTAAGTTCAACCAGTCCTAATCTGCAAAACATACCTATCAGAGATGAAGAAGGAAAAGAAATTCGCAGGGCTTTTATTCCAGACGACGGTTGTTTTTTTATGTCGGTCGACTATTCCCAGATCGAGTTACGGATTATGGCGCATTTGAGTGAAGATAAAAATATGGTGGAAGCTTTTCAAAGCGGACGGGATATCCATGCCGCCACAGCCGCCAAAATTTTCGGATTACCTATTTCGGAAGTGACAAAGGAGATGCGGAGAAAAGCAAAAACAGCTAATTTCGGCATTATCTACGGTATTTCCACTTTTGGTTTGAGCGAACAGTTAAGAATTCCGCGTTTAGAAGCGAAAGAGTTGATCGACGGCTACTTTGCTACTTTCCCCGGAGTGAAAACCTACATGGACAAAAGCATTGAAATTGCCCGTGGAAGCGGATGCGTCGAGACCATTTTTCACCGGAAACGTTTTCTACCGGATATTAATTCCCGAAATTCGGTCGTAAGAGGATATGCCGAACGAAATGCTATCAATGCGCCCATTCAAGGTTCGGCCGCCGATATTATCAAAGTGGCCATGAATCAAATTCACAAGCGCTTGAAAGAGCAAAACCTCCGTTCTCGGATGATTATGCAAGTGCACGACGAATTGAATTTTAATGTTCAATCCGACGAATTGGATATTGTGAAAAAAATCGTTGTAGAAGAAATGGAAAATGCCGTACAACTGAAAATCCCCGTGATTGCCGAATGTGGCATAGGGAAAAATTGGTTGGAAGCGCATTAGCTCTTACAATAGACAAAAAACCAAAGAAGATAGACATGGATCGGAAGACGTCTTTTACATCTTTTAAATCAAGAGTCCGTTCATGGCTGACAAGTGTGTGATTGTCCACCGAACGTATTTATTGGCTCTTTTTTAAGAGCAGGGGGTGGAGAATCTCCACCCCCGTCCATTACAGCCACAGTTACACTCTAATTCTTCTATCAGGAAGATTCTACAGCCAACATGCATTGTAATGATCAATCTTTCTTGCAACGCACGCTAAGCATCGCACTCTTGTAATATCCGCCATGCCACACCCCTGTGAGTGCATAATTTATGGTGCGACACGCAGCGTTGCCAAGGTTGATCGAAGAGCCTACCCATGGTATAAAATCCGTGCCGTAACCACTATGCACACCATCCATAACTTTGCCCGTAAGCAAAGCGTCGAACCCGCCTGCATCTCTTGGTTTACTTGTGCCGTTAGTCGTTCGACTGCTGACAGCGACAGTACTTTTCATTATCGTTCCATGACCGTCACCCGAAGAAGGCCGGTAAGTACCATGAGCTGTTTCCCAAGTTGTCTCCCAAGGTGTAGTCGGACCGCTGCCGTATGTTCC
>JAIRLY010000236.1 GCA_031259075.1 Dysgonamonadaceae bacterium
AAACGCAACTATGTTGAAAAATTGGGCAATAGCAAGTAACCGGCTTTATTATGCCGCGTATTATATCGTGTCCGCTTTGTTGATTCAAAACAAGCATATCGCCAATACTCATGCCGGTACGAGAGCTTTATTTCATCAATATTTTATCAAAACCGGTATTGTGAGCGACAAATCAGGACGAATATTCTCTAAATTATCCGAAACAAGACACGCAAGCGATTATGATGATTTCTACGCTTTGGATGAAAAAGATATTCTCCCATTGATAGAACAGGCAAAGATTTTTATTGACGAAATCGAACAGGTTATCAACGATGGAAAAGAAAATGACCCCATACGATGAAATACTCGACAATATAAAACGCGCTGTCGAACAAAATGCGTCTGACGCTAAAATCATCCTTTTCGGCTCGCGTGCAAGGGGCGACGCCCGTCCCGATTCGGACTGGGACGTCCTTATTTTGCTCGACAGAGATGAAATAACTCCCGCCGATTATGATACAATCGTTTTTCCTTTATTCGATATGGCTTGGAAACAGGATACTTACGTCAGTCCTAAACTATATACAAAAAACGAATGGAAAAAACGTTCGGGTTCTTTATTCTATAAAAATGTGGAAGCCGAAGGAATCGTTATTAATTGAAAGATGTAAAATTCAATAAATATGTTACAAGGCTATTGATTTAACAAAGCGTTACGAGAACGGACTGTCTTTGTGCACGCCAAGACCATGAGATATGTTCATAAACTTACTTACAAATTTAATTGTTTGTTTCACAATTATTTTTGCTGCAAAGTTAGTGTTTGTATTTCTAAGTACAGACGTAAACAGAACGCGGTGGTCTTGATTTTTATTTTTCGCACTTGGAAATCCGAAATTTTCATGTAATTTTGCAACAAATAAAATCGCAGGAAAAATGATTGAAAAAGACAGGAAACAGATATGCTGCAACACTCCCACAGCAGGAAGTCCGACACAAAACAGGCGGGCAAAACGTTATATGCAGTCTTTGTGGACAGTTGTCTCATATCTTGATGTTGACCAAGCCATCTTGAGCCGAATTGAACGCGGTCAGCAAAAAGCGTCACGAGAACAGGCAGTTAAACTTGCTGCATACTTTAATGTAAGCGAAGATGAATTATTGATAGCCGATGAAGAATTGGGTATTAAAGCATTGAAAGTGGTGGAAGCAAAATAGATTTAATAGATGGAAGCAAAAGTAAAAAACATAGATAATTATCTAAATCAAGTCATACAAGGTGATTGTTTGGATGTCATGCCAAATATACCTGACAAATCCATTGATATGATTCTTTGCGATTTGCCATACGGTACAACGCAAAACAAGTGGGATTCCGTGATTGATTTACCCAAGCTATGGAAAGAGTATACCCGCATTATTAAAGAGGATGGCGTAATAGCCTTAACTTCGCAGGGGTTGTTCACCGCTAAACTGATAATGAGTAATGAAGAATGGTTTAAGTACAAAATAGTTTGGATAAAATCGAAATCGACTAATTTCCTGAATGCTAAAAAACAGCCACTTAGGAAACATGAGGATATTTGTATTTTCTATAAACGACAACCAACCTACAATCCTCAAATGACAAATGGAGAGGCTTACGATAAAGGGGTCAGAAAAGACCAATATACAGGAAGTTATGGCGATTTCAAGCCTCGCCATGTTAAAAGCAATGGCGACAGATATCCCAATGATGTAGTATGTCTTGAAGAGCAATCCATTGAGGATTTTGTATATTTTAAGACGGCAGAATCGGAAGGACAGGTTTATCATCCTACGCAAAAACCGGTTGAATTAGGGCGTTATCTGATTCGTACATTTACTAATCCCGGCGATGTCATTCTTGACAATGCCTGTGGCAGCGGGAGTTTTTTGTTGTCTGCATTGTTGGAAGGAAGGGAATACATTGGGATAGAAAAAAATGAAGATGTACTTTTACATAAAGTACAGCCGGTTGATTATATAAAAATATGCAACGACCGTATAACCGGAATAAAACAAGGGTTAAATCCCACTCTTAGTTTTTGGGAATAAACAATAGAAAAAGTACATATTTTATGAATATAAAAAGGAATGAAAGGGATTGGGCTGGGCAATTAATCAGTTGGATTAAGTCGGCAATAGAAAATGGCACAACCAATTTTGAAGACGCGACCAATGATACAGGCGTAAAAATGGAATCAGGAAGGACTAAATTTCCTGATATTCTTTTGTTTACGGACAAGGTTTCCGGTACAATCTTCAATGGTTGGGAGTTGAAATTTCCCGACACAGCCGTTGATGATGCTGTTATGCTTGACAATGCTTTGGAGAAAGCAAAGAAACTGCAATCCGATTCTTTCGTTACTTGGAACGGAACACAAGCGATAATCTGGAAAATCGACACAGAAAATTATGCGATTTCATCACTTGCCAAAATCAAAGAATATCCCAAAGAACGTACAATAACAACTCGTGACGACCTTGCCAACCCGATAAAGTTTGCTCAAAACGAACCATTGTTAAGACAGCGTGCGAATGATTTACTTCACGATTTGGAACAGTTGTATTTGAATGGAGAATTAAAGCCTGCTATTAACATTACCGGCAATATTGTTAGTGCAGTTCGGCAAGCCTTTAATATTATCGTTCCTCAATTTCAAAGTGCAATTGTTTTACGGAAAGGAAGCGATGCAAATTTCCGCCAAGAATTTAATCAATGGAAAATTTATGAAAGTTCAACACTCAAAATACTGGCATCATCGTCCAGACGCGCTGAAACTGTTGTGGCGGAACAGATTTTGGCAAAATTTACATTTTATAATCTTATTGGTAAGACATTGTTTTATCTTACCTTATGCGAAAATTTGAGTGGAGAATTGGATACTATTGATATACAGAATGATTCAAATGTCAAAGAAGATTTATTCACTTATTTCGACAAGGCGAAAACGATTGATTATCAAGCTATATTCAAGCCTTATTTTACAGATGATATTGATTATTCAACCGTTGTGTGTAATGCCCTGTTCAAACTCATTCAAGTATTTACCGAATTTGATTTTAGAATATTACCGACAGAAGTAATCGGCAATATTCTGGAAAACCTTGTTCCCAAAGAAGAAAAACAAAAATTCGGGCAATATTTTACGCCTGAAACATTGGCAAACCTCGTTACTTTTCCGACAGTACAAACCAATCGGGATTATTTATTCGATCCGACATCAGGAACAGGAACGTTCCTTAATTCGTTTTATAAAATTTTGAATTATCACGGCAATTCCAAACATTTCGAAATTTTGAACTACATTTGGGGTAATGATGTTTCTCATTTTCCGGCAATACTTTCCGTTATCAATCTGTATAAACAGGATGTAACTCAAACAGACAATTTCCCGCGCATAACCCGTGATGATTATTTCAATCTGAATGTTGGCGATAATGTCAACTTTCCCAATTCTCGTGATTACAAAACGCATATCGAATTACAAATACCTCAATTTGATGCGATTGCAAGTAATTTTCCATTCATCCAACAGGAAGACATTCCAAATGAAATATTAACAGTATTTTTCAGGAAAAAATTTGAAGCGCAACAACAGGCATTTTTGAAAGATAATACATTCAAAATCAATGAACGTTCCGATTATTT
>JAIRLY010000250.1 GCA_031259075.1 Dysgonamonadaceae bacterium
GGAATCCCCATTCCTAATATAAAAATAATTAAAGCTATATTTAATAAGCGTGGTGAAACCTTTTTATTCAACACGTAAGGAGGATCAATGATTTTCAGTTTTGGTAACAAGTTAATTCCTTTCACAGCCGTTTGCTCCCTCATTTCCAACAAGAACACATAGACGGTTTGTTGAATTTCCTGATTTCTCCGTAACTGGACATAATTCTGTTCGATCGTCGGCACTTTCCCTATTTTTGAACTGAATTCATTTTCTTTCTTCTTGATATTATCCCATGCAATTTCCAATCCTTTTTTGATGTTTTCCAAAGATATAAACAAATTTTGTCTTTGCATGTCAATCTGATCATCTAACGATCGAACCATTGCACTTTGAGCGTTAGCTTTATGCAATTCATTTCTTCTTGCCAGTTCTTCATTGTATTTCTCAAGTACGCTTGCTATGTTTTGATCGGCAAGAGTGAGGTTATACGGTATTAATGAATACTTGTTTTTTTCATCCCGAACAAAATCCAAAATGATATTAGCCACACTCAATTGTGTTCCCGCTTCAAGCGACTGCACTTGTAATTCCCCTGAAGCTCGAAGATAATAAGCCACGTCAGCTTCTATTTCCGTCAGATTATACTTGTCTTTAAATTCTTTGATTTCCTTATCGGCGGCGGCTAACAATGATTCGGTTAAAACAAGGCGGCTATTGATAAAATCAACCGTTTTATCGGAAACTATTTTATTGTCATCATCATGTTCCTTATTGTATATATTGATAACTTCATTCAAAACTTTTTTAGCAAATGCTGTATTTTCACTCTTAAATCCTAAATTAATCAGGTCGGATGTTCGTTTTTCATAATCAATAAATAAATCCTTCCGGTATATTTGGGTCGTATAATCATAACTTGCACAGGATATATTCAAATTCATTGGTTTATCGTACGAATCATAATACGCCGTTTTTTCGAGCGTGAAATTTCCCCACGGAGTTTCCAACGTCGCAGGAAACGAGATAACTTCAAATTTTCCTATTGTTTCTTTTCCGGCTTTTACTTTTATTTCTGTTTTATTCTCTTTTATTTTTAGCGCAAAGCGGATTTGTTTCGTAATAGTATCGGCCACAGCGGGGTCAACCGAAAGAACGATTGGAGAATAATCATATAAATCGGTTTTTACTAATCCAAGATATTCGGATTGGATGTATTTTTTATTTAACTCAAGATTTTTTACTACATTTTTAATGTATCCTTGTGAACTCATTTTCAATGATTCATCTTCGATATTGTCCGAACTTTTTCCCAATCCAAAAGCGCTCAATAATGATTGCGATCCTGCAATAGAAGAAGCATTTCCCAACAAAGATTCGTTATGGCGAAGAGATACTTTCGCTACAATATTCCACACAGGAGTAGATACTTTGTAGTAAATTCCTCCGATAATAGCAAAAACAATAATACAGATTGCAAAATAATACCACTTTTTTAGACAAGTTCTTATTATTTCGTTTATTCCTATGGTTTCATTGATGTTTTTCTGAGTATTCATGAAGTAATCCTTTAATTTTTTGTTATAAAATTTTATTTTCTAAATATCGAAAATAGAGCAACTAGAGTTGACGAAATCACAGACAATGCGCTGAAAGAAAGAGAAATAATGGATAAATTATAATTTTCGGCAGCCCCGAATTTACTGCTTCGTTTTCGAGCTTCATTGGGTTCTACTACAATCACATCATTTTGATGCAAAAAATAATAAGGAGAAGAGAACAAATCGACTTTCGTCAGATCAACATAGGCCATTTCTCTTACATCATTGTTTTCCCTTATTATTAACACCTTTTCTCGTATGCCAAAAATAGTTAAATCACCGGCAGCGGCCAAAGCCTCCAGGATAGTAAGACGTTCGTTCGTCACCAATACCGCCCCCGGACGCAGTACTTCGCCTAAAACCATCACTTGAAATGATGCAATGTGAATGGTTACAATCGCGTCAGCCACATATTTTGAAACTAACTCTGTCAAATAGGAAGTAAGTTCTGTTTTAGTCATCCCGGCCACTTTTATATTCCCTAAAACGGGATACGAAATATATCCTTCCGGGTTCACCAGATAGGTTTGCAGATTAGGAGTGAGATTTACGTTCGTCTCGCCGGAAGTCAAATACGAAATTGCAGGCAGATTGAACTGCGCAACGGCCTCCTGATTCAAAACAGGAGCCGAAACAGTGATTAATAACTGATCGTTTTTTTTAATGACCGGATCAAAGCTTATTGTATCTTGCAAAGCTTTTTGGGCGAAGTCTTCTATATTTTGAAAGTAAGCCACATTTTTGGGAGTTGATTGGCAAGAAAGAAGTAAACATGCAATTGCTGTAGTTATTAAAATTTTTATTTTCATCTCTAAGAATTGAATATTAATTTATTAAAAAAAAGAAAAATAATCATTGTCTTTTACCAAACGAAAAAAAAAAGAAAATAGTATAGTCTATAAAATTAATTTCGTTTGAAGAATGCAAAGATACGTGTAATTTTCCAATTACAGACGAAAAAACAGATAAAAGACAGAAATGTCTTTTTATCTTCTTTCATTTTTATGGTAAAAAATTTCCTCTATAATTTTACGTAACAGGCACATTTTTTGGTTTGAATTTATTTTTTTTCTACATTTGCACCATGCAAAATATAAATTTCCATATTGCTTATTTGCTGACAAAGCACGAATGTGTTATCATTCCCTATTTTGGCGCATTTGTAGTTTCTACCGTTGAAAAAAGTAAAATAAAAGAAACAGGACTTTTATGCCCGCCGGTACAACCTTTAGGTTTTAATCCGGAAATAAAACATAACGATGGATTGTTAGCTAATTCTATTTCTAAAAAAGAAAATATTTCATACAAAGAAGCTTGTTTACGTATCCAACAATATGTGGATTATTTGAATCTTCGGTTGAAAGAACAAAAAACCATTCAAATTCATTGGGTAGGTAAATTAGCTTTATCCGCCAAACAAAAAATTATTTTTGCGCCTTCGCTTTATTTAAGTTGCAATGCAAGTCATTTTGGATTAAGTAATTTTTATTTGCCTACGCTTAACGAATTGGAAGGAAATCTTGATTCTGTATTTGAGAAAAAAGAGAAAAAGGATTTGATTTATATTCCAATCAACAAGAATATGGCTTGGTGGACCGGTTCGGTAGCTGCGGCTGTTTTAGCTTTGTTTGTCGTTTCTACTCCTTTGAATGAACATTCGACGACGCGTTTACAACAAGCAGGTTTTCTTCCTGTGTCAACTAAAACCATTGAAATGCCTTCGGAAGTCAAAGAAACTACCGCAACTTACTATTCGTCCATTCCTCAAAAAGAGTTTCAACCGGATAAAGTAAAAAATTCCGGTGTCCGTTCTTATTATATTGTAATCGCCAGTTTACCAACTGAAAATTCGGCGAAGAAAAAACTAAAAGAACTGCAAAAAAAATTTCCGGAAGCAGCTATTGTAAGCGCTAAAGACAGACGTCGGATTTCTGTAAATAAATTTGAAAATAAAAGAGTTGCAGAAATATACCTCGAAAATTTTCGTGCAGAATATCCTGAGTATGCGGATGCATGGATGTTAAGTCAATAAAGAAATAATTCTTCGAAATAAATCATCAGTTATGATTTATAATTCATAAATTTGTTTTATCTTTGCCCCCGCTAATACAAAATTCAAAACAAATTAAAATCATTCAAACAAATGGCAACTAAAATTAGATTGCAAAGACACGGTCGCAAAGGGTACGCGTTTTACCACATCGTGATCGCCGATAGCAGAGCTCCACGTGATGGAAAATTTATCGAAAGGATTGGTTCTTACAACCCAAACACAAATCCTGCTACAATAGATTTGAAATTCGAGAGGGCTTTGTATTGGGTAAACGTAGGAGCACAACCTACCGATACCGTAAGAAATATTCTTTCCGATGAAGGCGTCCTTCTTAAAAAACATTTATTAGGTGGCGTTGCTAAAGGCGCTTTGACCGAAATAGACGCCGAAAATAAATTCCAAGCTTGGAAAGAAAAGAAACAATCGACGGTTAAAGCGAAAATAAGCAAATTAAGCGAAGCGGAAAGAACGGCTGAAAAAAACCGCTTAGAAGCTGAAGAAGCAGTAAATAAAGCAAAAGCCGAAGCGCTTGCGACAAAAAAAGCCGAAGCTGCTGCCGCACGGAAAAAAACAGAAGAAAAAACAGAGGAGATTCCCGTAACAGAGCAATCATAAGACAGTTTTCATTTTTATCAAGTAAAAAAACGTAGGATTTATCTTACGTTTTTTTTTACAAATGGATACAATTTTTGTACACGTACTTAACGGTGTTATATCAACTGAAAACGGTTAAATCTTTTATGAGGCGCTATGAAACATAATTCTTCTGCTCTTTACTTTCCGACAATATTCTCGAAAGTCTTCCGTTTTGTAGAATGTGGGACGTCCAGAAAGGACGTTTGAAATGGATTGGAAATAAAATACGGGTGGAACATTTCTCCGACAAATAGCACCTCAAAAAAAATTTAGCCCTGAAAATTAATTTTTCTTTCTTTTCTTAAAATTTTTATTACATGTATTTGTAAATCTGAAGATTTTCACGTAAATTTGTTTTTTCTTAAATTTAACACTTATGAAACAATCATGTTTAACAAGCGCCCAAGAGAATGAAAACGGGTGGATTTCGATCCAAGCTCTTAATAATCAGGATTTTTCAGTTTTTAACTTTTAGTTTATTTGTTTATGAAAAAAAAATGGATTTTTTTGATAATAATTTTATTTTGCTTTTCTTCTTGTTTAGATTTCAATTTGCCGAATGTCAATGGAATGTGGCAATTAAAAACCATACAGGATGAAAATGAAAATATTCAAACAGTTGATACTATTTTTTACAGTTTTCAGCGGCAGGCGATATTTTCATACACTATACTGCAAGAAAAAGAAAACGAAGCGGAAACAAGTATCTTGATCTACGGGTTTATAGACTTTCCTGATAATGATCAATTACATATTCAATTAGATGAAAAACAAAAAAACCTTGCACATTTATTGATTTGGGAGGGGAAAAGTGATGTAACTTACAATATTGTAAAATTAGATTCAAAGAAAATGGTTTTATTTAATGACGGTAAAACTTATAACTTTATAAAATACTGATTTGGATATGAAACGGATTATTTTTCTGATTTTATTGAGTTGGGGTTCGCTTCTTTCTTTTTCTCAAATAGAAGATTCATACCGCGTTGAGACTTTTGGGTCTGTAGCGAGCGGAAAAAATACGCCTTTTTGGATGGTAAATCAAAATTGGGGAATAACGACATTAACAGCCGACAACTTTTATGTGAAAGGCGGCGTTTTTCATCAACAAAAGATGAACGACGATTGGTCTTTCGACGCAGGAGTTGATATGGTCGGCGGTTCTTCGTCTGCTTATGGAAAAGTTTGGGTTCAGCAATTGTATGGTCGTATTAATTGGAAAGTTTGGCGTATTGATTTGGGCGCCCGGGAAGATTATGTTTCTTTTTTGAATCCCTGTTTGAGTTCGGGCGATTTCGCTCATTCCAATAATGCACGTCCTTTTCCTCAAGTTAAGATTAGTTTGTCTGATTTTATTTCAGTTCCTTATACGAAAGGGAATATGTTTTTGAAAGGAGATTTTTCCATCGGAAAATATTTAGACGGGCAATGGCAGGAAAACAAGGCCTTGCCCCATAAGCAGAATTATACTAAAAATGTATTATCACACAATAAATCCATTTATTTTAAGTTCGGCGATATCAAAACCAAACATCGAAAACAATTTACAGTTGCAATGATACATGTCGCTCAATGGGGAGGCGATCTGTATAAATACGAAAACATAAATAATGAATGGCAGTATAAGGTAGGCAATCAACCTCACGGAATAACTGATTTTCTTCGGGTTGCGATAGCAAAAGAAGGTTCGCGTTCGTCTTCGGGGGCAGACAGTCTGTATGTGTCGGGTTCACAGTGGGGCGCTTATCTTTTAAAATTTGATTATAAATTAACGAACAAAAAACAAATCAGTATTTATCTCCATCACTTTTTTGATGACGGGTCGGGGATGGTATTCGAAAATTACAGAGATAATCTTTTCGGTTTGGAATTTTGTTCAAAAGACAAATCGTTACTGTCCGGCGCTGTTTTTGAATATATTTGCACCAAACAGCAAACCGGTCCCATTCATCATAACATAGGAATGGACGATGCGCACAGAGATAAATTAATGCACAAAGGAAATGGAAATGATGACTATTATAATAATGTCGACTATGTACAAGGTCCGTCCTACTTCGGGAAAACGATGGGTACACCGCTTTTACTTTCTCCGGAATACAACACGGATGGAAGTCTGGTTTTTAAGAGCAGTCGAATCATCGCTTTTCATTTAGGTTTGGAAGGTTATTTTCATTCGACGCTTCAATATCGCTTGTTACTGACAACGGGACGAAGCTGGGGAAGGTACTATATTCCTTTCAAATCCGTGAAAAAAGGTTTTGCCTCGCAATTGGAATTAACGTATCGTCCGTCTCGAATAAAAGACGTGGACATTAAATTGGCTCTTGGCTTCGATAAAGGTGAATTTTTCGGAGGTGACACTTTTGGGGTGGGGGTTACTCTTGCTAAACGAGGAATAATCTATACAAAATAAGGGTAGTGGGTTGAATTGACTGAAAAAGGATTTTGTTCTTGCATAAGCTGATAATTATAAGCATATTATAAAATAATATAAAACAAAATTAACTAATTTAAGATACTACCTTATTATCCTAAAATTTATCATATCATTTATGCCACTCTTTCAAATGTTGATACAATATCCGAACCGGCAACCCCATTACATTGTAAAAAGAACCGGTCAAGCTCTCTACGCCAATATAGCCAATCCATTCCTGCACTCCGTAAGCGCCGGCTTTGTCTAAAGGTTTATATTTTCGGACGTAATAGTCAATTTCCGCTTCTTCCAAAACGGCAAATTTTACGGAAGAAACGGCAAAAAAAGAATCCTGTTTTTCTTTTGTGGTCAAACAAATACCTGTAATTACTTCATGAATTTGTCCCGATAAAGTACGAAGCATTTGCTTCGCTTCGTTTTCATCGATCGGTTTGCCGTAAACATTGCCATTCAGCCAAACAACAGTATCGGCAGTAATCAGAAAAGTATCGTCGGCCATGAATTTTTTATAAGCTTCCGCTTTTAACTTCGCAATATGGACCGGAATTTCTTCTTTCCATAAATCGTCCGGATATGTTTCTTCAATATCCGGCAAGGTTTTCACTTCATAGTTTACGTGCAAGCCCGACAACAGTTCCTTGCGCCTCGGCGAACTGGAGCCTAATATAATCTTGTATCCGGATAAATTCTCCAACATAAAATTATTTTTTACCATCCGAAAGCATCCGCCTTCATCCATTTATCTTGAGCCTTTAATACTTGTTCGATAACATCACGTCCAACTCCCAATCCGCCGTTTTTATGAGAAATATATTTGGAAATGGCTTTAATTTCAGAAACCGCATCTGCAGGGCAAGCCGGTAAACCAACCTGTTTCATGATTTCATAATCCGGAATATCGTCTCCGACATAACAAATTTCATTTGGACTTAGCCCTGTTTTTTGAAGAAAATCATTAAATTCGTCCGGTTTGTACTTTGCTTTCAAGTAAATATGTTGAAATCCCAAACTTTCGAAACGTTTTCGTACCGCAGAAGAGTCTCCACCTGTGATAATTCCAAGTTTAAATCCTTGTTTTGCAGCTAATTGCATCGCATACCCATCTTTTGTATTAATCACGCGCATCGGTTCGCCACCGGGATGCAAAGGAATAGAATCCGGTGAAAGGACTCCATCTACATCGAAGATAAAGCCTTTTATTTTCGTTAAATCATAATTAATATTACTCATAAAAGTGAATTTATAGCACGTACAAAAATAAGTATAATTAACCGGATTTTCCAAATATTACTTACTTTATTTACAATAAATGCACCTTTCTCAGCAACTCAAGATATTTGTGGAAAAACAGTAACTACATTCTGCCAACCGATTGAATATGTAAATATCGCTATTTTGGATCTTTCTGATTCTTTCGAAAGAAAAAAGACATTGATTTGGAGACGTCTGTCCGTGACAAACCACGCAGACTGTCTTACGGTCTTTTCAATCTCTGTCTTTCTTCTTGCGCCTTATATTTTCAATCTATAAATCATCATAAATTATTTATTTCAAATCAATCGAAT
>JAIRLY010000303.1 GCA_031259075.1 Dysgonamonadaceae bacterium
ATTCAATAAATCGCACGTATTTTATAGTTGCTAATCGTTATAACTATAAAACGACATGTATTTATCTGAATTTCAAAAAATTCAATCATCGTTACTAATTATTGCTCTCCAATTCAGGAAGAATGGAAAATAGAGAAAAGAGAAAAAAGCGAAGTCCTTTCAGGCCGCCGTAATGTCTTTTCGTGCTTTCGCCCTTTCGTGCCTTCGCCCTTTCGTGCTTTCGCGCTTTCGCGCTTCGGGGCAGTGAGGATGCTTCACTCGGAAAGGAGCGAAGACATCCGCCCGTTTCATATTTTCAGGAATTTCGCTTTATAAGAAATCTTTTCATTTTCGATTACGATGATATAATTTCCTGCGGATAAATTCGCAATGCCGAACGTTTGCACGGACTGACCGCCTACAACCAAGGTCGATTTAACGACTATATTTCCGCTCATTGCATATACGAAACAATTGTAAATTCCTTTTTCTTCGAATTGAACCGATATTTCGTTTTTAACCAAAGAGTTTACCAATTCTACCGGCGTTGTTTTTCCGGTCGGAAGTATTCCTAATTGAATGTTTGTAAATTGAACAGCGACCGTATCGGAAAAAATATGACCATGATAGTTCATGTCCAGCCACAATTTATGTTCTTTACCATCGGAGTAATCGTTTTGATTCAGGATGATTTTTTTCGTATCACTCCCGTCCGACCATTGATAAGCGGTAGCATCGAATATGGGGTCTAATTCATATTCAGGGCTTGTAATCTCTATTTTTTCAGGGACAAATATATTTTCCAGATCAGCGCCAAAATAGAAACCGGTATGAGTCGGTTGATTGTAACTTACATTTTGATACACAATGCTCATCCGGTAAACATGATCCTGCAAAAATGTATGAAAGCGGTAATTGGTGGTGTAGGATGTCGGGTAAATCCGTATGTAACGGTTGTTTGTAGTTCTCAAGACCACTTCTTCGCGCCAATCGCCGATGATGTCGCCCACAATGCAAGGATTAGCTTTGGTGCCGTTGTTGGAAGAAACCGACGTTGTACTCAGCAAACTGCTCGACGATCCGTTGTTGTATTTTGTAACCGCTGTTCCGTCTTGTAACTCCCGCAACAAATCGCCGTCCCACCAGCAAGCCATATTCATGGATACGGCGCTTGTGGAAGAGTTGATTGTTTGCAGATTATTCGCATTGATTATACCGCCCGAACGGGCCGACCAAAATTCCATGCCTCTGAAATTACCGGCTATATCCGTACCCATGCAGCGGCCTACGTCGTCGCCGGATTTAAGTTGCCAGATAATTTCTCCGGTAGCGGCATCGCGCAACGTTGTGCCATCGGTTTTATTTTCGTGACAGGACAGTACTTCAAGTCCGGGACGTTCGGGAATAAAATCGGTCAGGTGTTGAGCATCGCCGTGTCCCAGTTTTGTATTGTATAATCCAGCGCCGTCGTGATCGATCGCCATGGAACCGTAGATAATTTCGTCGAATCCGTCGCCGTCTACATCCGCCACTCGCAAGTTGTGATTGCCTTGCCCGGCATAAGCGGCATTTGCGGTGGAGTTATAAGTATCGAATTTCCATCGTTTGGTCAATGCTCCGTCGGCATAATCGTAGGCGACTAAAACGCTACGGGTATAGTATCCTCTGCACATAACGATGCTGGGATGTATTCCATCCAGAAAGGCGACACAAGCTAAGAAACGGTCGCAACGGTTGCCGTAATTGTCTCCCCAGCGCGAATTGATATCCGAAGAAGTCGGTTCCAGTTTAGGCACTTCGTTTCCATTGTTGTACGAACTGCTGTATCGCGGTGGGTCGTATTCCGTAGTGACGATTTCTATGCCGGTTTCGCCATTGAAGACGGTCAGAAATTCCGGTCCTCTCAGTATATAACCGCTGTTGTTCCGGTAATCGGCGTTGGGGTTATAATCGGTTGTTAATTTGTATTTACTTTTATACGAGGGGAAATAAGCTTCTCCGATGTTATTTCCGGCTGCATCTTTTCCACCTTCGGCTGTTTTACAAACAAATTCGGCTTTTCCGTCGCCATCCAAATCGTACAACAGGAACTGTGTGTAATGAGCGCCGTCGCGAATATTAATACCCAAATTGATTTCCCACATAAATGTGCCGTCTAATTTATAGGCTTGAAAAACAGGAGCTTCCGTTGTTCCGTTTTGCGAATTGTCTTTTGCGTTGGGGCCGACGCGGTGAATCACGATTTCCATCTCTCCGTCGCCGTCTAAATCGGCAAAAGAGGCGTCGTTCGGCGAGTAAGTCCAACCGGTATCTCCGTCGATCTGTTTCATGGGAATCTGAATATACGGATTTCCCCCTCCATCATCGACACTTTGCATGAGATAAGACGCAATGTCTTCGGGATTTTCATTGTCTTCTACAACTGTTCTTAAGAAATATTTTATTTCACCGGCATCAGATTCCGTATATTTGTAAAAAGTAGAAGCCGTCAACGGTGTAGAGTTGAGTTTCGACAGCGTTCCTACCGTACCGTTGGTAACGGATGCTTTATAAATGTTGAATCCGAGACGGACATCGTCTGTTTCCAGATACCTCCAACTTACGCAAACTGTGTAAAAACTGCCGGAACTGCTTGTTCGGTAAGCGACTAAACCTCTACCCATTGAAAAAGAAGAAGATGAAATCAATGAAAACAGTATTATTTTCATTATTATCATCGCTTTCCTTACTTTTATTTTCTTCATTGTTTTATTTATTTATTTTTATTCATACAGTGGAAAATACCATTTACTTTCAGAACTCATATCTACATCTGCAGCACCTGATTTCCGGAATTTTTTTGCAATGTTTTCATCCCACAAAAAGCGGTCGCCGGCTCCGGGCGTTTCTTTATTCAGCCGTCTTGCCACACGTACCAAATCACCCCAGCGATGACCTTCAAATCCTAATTCCAAAGCGGCTTCCCGTATAATCAATTTTTCTACGAAAAGGATGGAATCTTGCGTTGTAGTCGCATTGTCCGGAAAAGGAACATTCGGCAAATTGGCTCGTCCTCTCACTCCTCCATTGTATCTCCAAGGCGCCCGGATATACGGTTGATCGACAAAACGTCCATCGAAGTAATAAGGTTCCGGGTAGGGATATCCGGGAGCGTAACCGCTGTATTGAATGGAATCGCCGGGGTAAGCAGAATCGTCTTCTTTTTTCCAGTTGAAAGATACGCCGGGTATTCCGTCGTTGACTAATGCCCATGCTAATTGCGGATACCCCGCCCGATTAGCGGCTTCGGCATAGCGCAGATGGAGCATGGCCGCCCGGTACAAAAACCAGTTGCCGCAATTATCAATTGAGTATTCTTCCAAATAAGAATATTTCCGAATGAAGTACTGATCGCCGATCTGTCCGTACGCTCCGGTTAGTCCCCGTGCATCAAAAGGATAACTGTTTTTCTGTATTTCGCTTCCCCAAATGTCTTCCACTGCATAATCCGAAGGCTTCAAGTAATATTTGCCGTTGTTGTAATTGACCGGATTAAAGAGCTGAGGAAGCGTATAAGCCGGAGCAAATTTCGTATCGTATGCAACGAACCAAATCATTTCGTCTAAGGCATAGCTACTTGTGGTTGTTGATACAAAGATATTCCTCCAGCCGTTGTAAAAAGAATCGGCGTCGTCGTTTTTATCCAATGCATACAGAATTTGAAACCAGTTGGGCGTTCCGTCGGACGTTCTCCAAACGTCGGAATACAACCGGTATTTCCGCATATTGTCGCGCGTGGTAGGCGCTTCGCTCTCACCGGTCGATAGCAGTTCCCTGTATATCCGGGCAGCCTTTTCGTACTCATTGTTGTAGAGATAAAGATCACCTAACAAGCATTTCTTGTTAATGAAAAACGGCACAAGAGAATAATAAGTGTCGATTGCTTTTTCTATTAATTTCGATAAACGGTAATCTTCCAAAGTCGGCAGATTTTCCATGCACGCAATCAATTCTTTAATCATATCGTCGGGCGCTAATTCATTTTGTTTATATTTATCCAAATCTTCCAAAGCAATCACCGGTTCGGTGATGTAAGGAACTTTTCCGAAAAGATTGCTCAATTGCAGGTATACCCACGTTCTCAATGCGGCCACATCGGAATAACGTTCATCGTATTCCGGTTGCGTCAATTTGTTTTCAGCCAGCATGATATTGTAATTATGCAGTATATCGTTGCAATTTTGTATCACGCCGTAGAAATTCGATACGTTGATCCACGGATTGTTTTTACTTGGAGTATTCCGGTTGATTTCCTCCAGTTCCGGCGTTGCATTTGTTGTCACATCCATTAAGTCGGCGTGCAGTTCATTCAAGACAATTACCTGTTCGGCCAATCCCATGAATTGGCCATACAGACCTAAAATTGCGGCGTCTGCATCATCTAATCCGGAGTAATAGTCTTCGTAAGCGACTACTTCTCCCGGCACTACATCCATACAGGAATGTAAAGAAAAGGATAAAAAGAGCGAGAAGCAGATTGCCCCCGAAATCCTTAAAAGAGACTTTGTTGCGTGCAAATTATTATGATTATACATATTATTCTGTGTTTTTATTTTTACTTTTTGAAAATATCACTTTCTTCTATAAAGCTAATTTTAATCCGACCGAAACGGTTCTGGGTTGTGGAACGAAGCAAGCATCAATACCATAATATAGAGGACTCTGTCCCAAAGAAAATTCGGGATCCAAACCTTTGTATTTAGTAAATGTCAGCAAGTTTTCGCCGGTTACAAACACCGCACAGTCTTGAATAAGTTTCCATTTCAATCCCAAATCGTACGACAGCGTAACATTTTTCAGTTTCAGGTACGATCCGTCTTCGATCCAGCGGTCGGAAAAACGGGCGTTTCCCATCGGGTCGCCGTAAACCGCCCGGGGAATAGACGTTTCACTCCCTTCGTATTGCCAGCGGTTTAGTACCGTCTTTGCCTGATTGTTGAACGTAGCCATGTTTTCCAACTGGGAGCGGGTGTAATTGTACACATCGTTGCCCAAGGAATAAGTCATCAATGTGTTCAATGTAAAATGTTTATACCTGAATATATTGGAAATGGAGCCAAATAAATCGGGATTGGGGTCGCCGATAACCGTCCGGTCGTTTACATCAATCAGGTTATCCGTATTTTGATTGATAAAACGAACGTCTCCGGCTTGGAAAGGGACCGGTACTAATCCTTGTAAGATATACAATCCGTCTTGCTCGGCTTCCGCCTGTGTTGCATATACTCCTTGCGTTTTGTAACCGTAGAATTTACCAAGAGATTGTCCTTCTTTGGTTTGTACGGTAGCGCCGAGTATTTCCGTCAGGTATTCTTCGCCGTTCAAATCCAATACTTCATTTTTGTATTTGGAAAGTGTAATACCGAAATCCCATTTGAAAGCGGCATTCAGGATGCGTGTGTTCAAATTTAAGTCGATACCGGTATTCCGCATCGAACCGGCATTGGTAATGTAACGGTCAAAACCGGTAAAGCGGCTGGGATCGACAACCAAAATCATGTCTTTAACGGTATTGGAATAGACGTCTAAACTGATATTGATGCGTTCGGACAACACAGCGGCGTCTAAACCGAGATTCAACCGTTCTATTTTTTCCGGCTTAAGCCGATTATTTACCAGATTTCCACGTATCAGACCGTAAGCTCCCAAGATATTTTGAGGTTGATAGTATTGAATACTGCTGTAATTGCCGATATCATCGTTACCGGACAATCCATAGCCAACTCTCAATTTCAGTAAATCGACCGAAGTTGCATTTTTCATCCATTCCTCTCCGCTCAGCAACCATGCTACTGAAGCGGAAGGATAAAGCAGAAACGTATTGCCTTTTCCGTAACGGGACGATGCGTCCGCCGACGAGGAAATGTTCAGGAAATACTTGTTTTTCAATCCGTAGTCCAGATTGGCATAAATCGACCACCAGTTCCAGTTTCCGATACTTCCCCCTATTTGCCGCAAGAGCGAAAGACCGTAATTTATGGATTTGAAATCGTCGGAAGGGGAATTATACCCCTGTCCCCAATCATTTTCCGCCTCATTGTTTTGATAACGGCTTCCAACCCGTATCGACAGGGAGTTTTCGTCGTTCGGTTTGACTTGATAAGCGGCATATACATCGCCGTAAAGGGAGAACAGACGATCGACTCTGTGTTGTGAATTGTTGGTTATGACGGCAGTAAGCAAATCGTCGAATGCTACCCCAATGCTTGGATAGAAGTTTTTTTCACGTTCTTTATTGAAATTCAATCCGAACAATCCGCTCAGATTAAGGTGATCGTTTATTTTCCATGCCAATTCGAAAGAACCGAGAAACCGGTAATTGATATTTTCCATTGAAAGATTGTTCACCAGCACGTATGGATTACTATTGCCGAAAATGTCCTTAGGCTCTTCGTTGGGCGAAAGTTTTCCTTCCACATTGTAAGTATGGGAAGTGGTAAACGGCGCTTTGATCAGCGAAGCGAAAATCGGGTTGGTTTTCTGATTTGCACCTTCATTTGCTATGTGTTTATTTCCATAAATAAAACTCATATTTGCCAATATCCCGAATGTTTGCGATAATTTTATTTCGGAATTGAAACGGGTGTTGAAACGTTGGAAATGCGTGTTTTTCAATGTTCCTTCCTGGTTAAGATATCCCAAAGAAAGCATATATAGCGCCACTTCATCCCCTCCCGAAACATTCAGGTAATAATCTGAGTTGAAACTGCTCTTATAGATTTCATTTTGCCAGTTGGTGTTGTGATTGTAGCGATAGTAATCCGCATTTCCTTCATAACCCCAGGATTGTTGTACCGGAATTTGATTGTTGAAGAAAGGCAATTGACTAATCAATGCCGGATCACTATCCGGATTGGCTTGCCGGTACAAATCCGATAACAGGTTTTTATGCTGCATTGCATTTAAGACGGGGAGTTGTTCCGGTTCGAAATTAATGCCGAAATGTACATGTGCATTGATTTCCGTTTCCAGTCCTTTGGCTTGCAATGTTTTAATTAAAACAACGCCATTTGCGCCTTTTACTCCGTAAAGTGAAACGCCGTCTTTGAGTAACGTAATGCTTTCGATATCCTTTATATCAATAGAGGCTAATGGGTTGGCATAGTAATTGCCGGTGAGCGAAGCTGCATAAGCCGAATTTTCGTACGGCATTCCGTCTACTACAAACAGCGGCATGTTTCCTGCATTCATCGTATTAAATCCATGCAAATACATGTTTGAACCATTCCCGGGCATTCCCGAACGCGGAATAACGTTTATCCCGCCGGCATAGCCTTGCAATAGAATATCGGGAGTGATTGCGGTGCTCAAGTTGTTGTCTTCGGCAACCGAAGTCCACGAATGAGGCACGACGGTTGAGGAAGTTTCACCCAAAGGCGTATAAATGTTTTTTGCAGCTCCTTTGTATGCGCTTTCATACAAATCAATGTCTATTTTTTCGCGTCCCCGTACCGATATTTCCCGTTTGGCATAACCAAATCCGCTTATTTCCAAAATGATGTTTTTATTTGGAATTTTAATGGAATAAGTTCCGTTGTCTTCTGTAATGGCAGAAGAAATTCCCGGCGCTGAAATATTGATACCGGCCGCCGGTTTTCCTGTAGAAGCGTCTTTGACGACTCCCGTTACGGTATAGGATATTTCTTCTTGCGACCGGACTTGTTCCGGAAGAATGAAAGAGAAGAAAACAATGAAAGAAATGAAAACAATAATTCTTTCATTTCGTTTCGTTTTCTTTATTTCATTCTTTCTTTTCATTTCATTCATTTTCTTTATTCTTTTCATCTCATTCATTTTTTTCATTTCATTCATTTTTCAGTCGTTCGGGTCTACCAGCGGAATTAATTTAATATAGTCTAAAAACATAATCCCCGAATTGGTATCTGTTTCTCTGGGCGTATTGGTCACAAAGAAAGTCGCAGTTCCATAGGCCGGACATTTTATGGTGGTTTGGTCGCCGAATGAATCGGCGCCGGTAAACGGTTGATCCAAAATAAAGATTTCCGCATTGGCGGAAGTAACAGTATAGCGCATCAATTGCGATTCTTCGTGTATGCCGGCAATGGATTTTCCGGCAAATACGGTATTGGAACTAAAATTATTACTGATTTTGGCGTCGCTTTCACGGAGTAATTCCGGTTCGCCCGGAAAGCTGATGAATAGTTTTTGTTCCAATACCATCGGTTGCTGAATTGTGTCGGTAAAGTTTGTGTAATGCTTTTCGATATCGTCGTAAGCTACCCAATATATATTGTAATCAACCGAGTATAACGGCAGATTGAATTTTAAATACGCATTCGATTTCTTAATGGCTACATTATCGTTATCGCGGTATTTCACATCGAAAGTGAATGTCTGGGAATTGTGGATAATCGAATCGCCTTCTTCGTCGTACACATCCCATTCGATCGTGTTGCGGGTAAAACCTTTCAACATCATATCTTGTCCGCCGCTTGCCCAATTTCTATAGCGGAGTGCCCATGCATCATCGGTGGAATTATCATTGGGCCAACGCTCGACGTAATCTTCCGCTTCGATGATTTTCGATTTAATCTTATTTTCGTAAATTTTAATATCGGCCCGGCTTATTTTATAGACAATTCCGTTGGAAGCCGTATAGGTTTCTCTGATGTCGGCGGGATCAATATCGATTAAAATGTCTTTTTCCGCTTCGAAACGTCCGGGTTGTTCAATGGTTTGATGTTTTAAAACAAGGTCGGAAGCCAATTCGTAGGCGATCAACCGGTCCTGCGTTTCTTTGTCTTTTTGTACAAAATATTTTTCGTATTTTGTTTTCAAAAGTTCTAAAGCATCATTATCCAACAGGATATAGGTAAACAAACGGTTTTCGTTATCAATCGGATAGTTATTTAAAAACATATTTTGCATAACCCAAACCGTATCGTAAACGAATTGTCCGTTTATAACTCCTGTCTGAACGCTTTTATCTTTATCCATGACTCTTTCATCGAAAGACCGGATGATAGCCGTTTGTTCGTATCCGGTTTGTTCGTTCAGGTATTCCCATATGTTTTTCCGGTTGATAATCGTATTATCAATGATGTGGATCACTCCATTGAGAGCCGATAGATTGGATTGAACAACATTTGCCCCCGAAATAGCAGAACCGGCAATGTGAATTTTTTTGCCGTTGATCATTTGTATTTCATCTATTTTGAACTGCTTGGCTTCGTTGGTATAAAAGGATAAATAAGCGATGTAATTTTTTATCCAGTCGCTCAGCGAATCGACATTGTTTAAATCCATATCTTTCAAAGCGCTATTGACAGGTACAAATAAGGTTAACGATTGTTCTTCCTGCAAAAAAAGGTCGTAACCTGTTTTTTGTAAAATCGAAACGAAAGTGGAAACCTCCGGATTGGCTTGAAGAAGTTCGAGTAGCGTTTTGTCCAAATCGCTGTTTTTCAACTTTGTATCTTCAGCCCATGGTTCGCATGCCGTAAGTAAAACTACAGCGGTAATAGCAAAAAAACTTATATAAATTGATTTCAATTGCATGATCTTTGTATTATTAGCTGTTACTACTCGCAATCGGCCGGAAATACTTCGCAGATCGGCACTTCGGGGCCAATCCAATTCCCTTTGATATCCACTCGCGGCCAAAGCTGGTCTTCGTCGGCCGGAATAAATTGTATCATATCCCAACTTCCATACTCGCTGTGCGTCGAACTGACTACGTCGAAGCGTAAAGTATGTTGTCCGGTTGTTTCTACTACGATAGTTCCCAAAATGTGCGAGATGACTACATTATTAAATTTTTTAGCATTGTATTGCTTCCAACCGTCTATTTCGATGAGTTCGTGCGAAGAACCTTCCGTTTCGGGACTCGGCATATAATCCGCCAGATTGAAGATGTAAGGTAAAATCTGATCGTCGCAGCCTTCCTGTTTGAATGTTGTTTTCATACTCATCTTATGTTCGCGGCGATAACATAACCATACTTTGTATTTTCCTTCTATCAACACCGGCGTTTTTATTTCCATCCATTGCATCGTATTCGTACTCATCCTGAAGCGCAGATAATCTCCATAGATATATTGACTTTTTTCGTCTAATACGGAAGGAATGCCGCCGCAATAATAATTTATTGATTCGTCTGTTTTTCCGCCCCAAGTAATACCGGACAGTTCGCCCGGGCCAAACGTAACGCTCGTGCCGGCTTTGCGGAATACATTCAGCGCCATAATTTCGGATTGCTCGGCAATATCCCAGTAAATCCGATAAGCCGAACGGTTCTTGATTTGAATATTTCCGTTTATTTTATGAATAACACCGTTGGAACAACTCCAGTCGGAATATTCGCTGTTGCGATCTAAAGACACGCCCTGTTCTATAATTTGGCCTTGTACAAATTCGTTAAGTATGATCGCATCTAAAGTACGTTTGAATGTGATTACCTGTCTCGGCGCCAAAGTTTGTAAATTGGAAACGATCAACAAATCGGCTATGTACATCAGGTTATTGATGCTGTGGTAAGCCACAAAATCGTGTATCAATTGATCATCGTCCTCAATATCGGGCCTGCTCTCGTGCAACTGCACCAACAAATCTTCTATACTATTGATACCGGCTTCTTTAAAAGCCTGATTGTCTTGGATAAAGAAAGTAAACCAATGGTCTTCCCGTTCCACAGATAAAGTATCTTCTAATCCCGACCTGTCGAAAATCGTTTTCATAAGGGAATATTCCGCATCGGGCAAATTTTTAATCCGGTCGGCAACCGTTTCTTCGGGAGGCGTTAATACCTGATCAATGATCTGCAAACTACCGTTGGATGCGATCAGGTCTTTTACTATGATTTTAGCTTGTCTATTTACCCGTATAAAAACATCGCTTCCTTCAGCTTCTGTTTTTGTCGTCAAATATTTCCGCTGAAAATTGGGCGCTGCAAGCCTTCCATCCACAAAATCGGTTGTGTAGATAGGCACTGTATCCCTTATCAAATGATATTTCACAATTGCTTCGGCTTCTTCTTTCGAGAGTTCATTTACATTTGATTTCCCTATTTTTTGAAGGTAGTTGTTCACTGCTTCATTTGTAGGTGCAAATAATGTGTAAGTACCATAAGCGTGTATTGTCCCGCTCAATTCTCCTTTTTCCACAATGGATAAAAAATCGAATAATTGATTTTCTTCCATTATTTCGTCTAACATTTTATCGTCATAGACTTGGTAAATTTCACCTTCCATTGCTTTTTCGCAAGAAGAGATACTTATCGTAATGAGTGGAATGAGGACAATGAAAGGGATGAAAAAAACATTCCTTTCGTATTTCTTCATTGCTTTCATTATTTTCATTTCTTTCAATCGTTTCATGATATTATTTGTAAAATTCGTTTTGTACTAATGATTTATTTGTATTTATTTCACTTTGATTAATAGGCAGATAATGGCTTCCGGTGTTATTCATCCATTTATTTTGTAAACCGGATACTTTTTGCGGCGGTGCGCTGAGAATAGCCAAACGCGAGAGGTAAGCCTTGTTTTTATCGCTGTAGTTGTCTCGTTGGGCATGACGCAATACATCGAACCAGCGTTTCCCTTCAAACGTAAGTTCGCGTGCTCGTTCGTTCAGGATAAATTCTTCCATCGTTTTTGCATCAATGTTTCCGGTTTGCCTGTATAATAAATCGGTTGATTCGGGCGCATTGGCTCTGTTTCTGATTTTTTTAAGCAATTCCAAGGCTTCCTGTAAAGACGATTGGTCGTTGCTGTTGAGGATTGCTTGTTGAGTCAGGGCTTCCGCTTTCATCAGCATAATATCGGCTAAGCGGTAAAAAATCCAATTGCTGTTGGAGTATCCGACTGAGCGGTAATAAAAAGGCGCCTGTCCGGTCAATCCGATCCATTTCCAAATGTAAGTCGAAACGTAAGAAACGCCTGAGCCTCGTATATCCGACCATCCCCTGTCGATGGAAGAAGAAAGAAAATATTCTGCTTGAAAATTAGCGATTTTGGGTTGCAAGGTAGCGTAACCGGGAGCAAACATTTTGACAAACGGATTTTCCTTGTCTTCCTTAAATTGGAGTTCAAAAATACTTTCCACACTGTTTCCGTCTGCATACATTTTCTGAAAGAAAAGAGCGACTTCGCTTTCGTTCGCATAATAAACCGTTTGGGTTCCACCGGTAGCAAGGTCATCCACGATTATTTCCTGCCGGTTTACAGGTATTAAAGAATATTGACCGGAATTAATAATTTGTGAACACAAGTCAATACAAGCGGCATAATCGCCTTTCCATAAATAAATGTCCGCTAACAAGGCTTTCAGACTCCAAGCGTTGAATCGCCCTTTATTTGAAGCCAAATCGTTATAAACGAACGGGATAAATTCTTCGACTCTTCTCAACGAAACGATCAGCGAATCAATAATTTCCGCCTGGCTGTTTTTAGGAACCGTAAACGTTTGATTGTCATAGATACTTGCTTTTGTAACATACGGCACATCTCTGAACGTGCGGATCAGGTAAAAATAAGCCAAGCTCCGGATGCAGGTAACTTCCGCTTCGTACTGTTTCAACAAAGTTTCCGAAAACGACAAGTCTCTCTCCAAGGTTAAAGACGCTAGCTCAAGTACCGTATTACAATGGTTAATTGTCTTGTAGAAATAAGACCAATCGGTGTATTGGTTTTTGCTGACAATTTCTCCATTCTGAATTGCAAAAATATCCGGATTGGCGCGAGGGGTAGGTTCTACCATCTCGGCTCTCGCTTCTCCCCAGATAAAATAGCGCGTCATCACATTGTCTTCCATCATGGAAGCGTAACAACCCATCACTGCCGAATGAACTTCTTCTTTGGTTTTCCAGAATTTGTCGCGTACAACACCGTCTTCGGGCGCCAAATTGAGCCAATCGTCGCAAGAAGAAAAAATGAGGGAAACGAAAAGGATGAAAAAAATATTCATCTCATTCACCGCCTTTATCCTTCTTCTTATCTTCATAATCTTCATTGCTTTCATTATTTTCATAATCTTCATTATTTTCATTATCAATTAGAAAGTGAGGTTTACTCCGAAAGTATACGTTTTCGGAATTGGAGCGCGGGCAAAATCACGTCCCGGATTTTCGCCCGTAATGGATACTTCCGGATCTTGCCCTGTGTAATTCGTCCATACGTAGATGTTTTGCATCGTAAAATAGAAGTACAAATCCGAAAGCTTGAAACGGGTAATCCAATCTTTTTTGAAATTATACCGGAACGTAATTGACTTCCAACGGAGAAAAGAACCGTCTTCCACAAAGCGGTCGGAAGCCAGCCAGTTGTAACCGACTCCATATAAAGCGCGGGGAAGAAGATCGGCCGGCGCTTCCGCCGGATTTTCATATTCTTGGCGAAACCGCTTCAAAACAGCTTTACTTTGATTGTCGGAATAGTACATATTTTCCATTTCCATGCGCGCCATATTAATAATATCGTTTCCATAGCGGAAGTAGAAAACGGTGTTCAAAGAAAAATTCCTGTATTTGACAGACGGAGTCAACCCACCTGTGAACAGGGGATTGTAATCGCCTAAATAAACAATATCCTGATAATTGATGTTACCGTCGTGATTGACGTCTACATACCGGGCATCGCCCGGTTGAAATTCGTAATTGACGGTAGAATAACCGAATTTCATATAAGTAGGAACAGGACGCCCTTGATTGTCGACGGTATAAATAGGATTTCCGCTTTTGTCCCGCGCAATGGTTTGTTCTTTGTTCACATAAACGCCATCGTACAGATAACCGTAAAACGCACCGACGGGTTGATTCAGAATAGTACGTGAAAGATACTTTCCATTTTCATCCCAATTTCCTTCGTATAATTCAATGTATTCGGATATTTGCGTGATCCGGTTTTCGGAACGGGCCAGATTGAATGCAAAATTGAGGTTCCAGTTTTTTGTCCGAACGGGAGTATAATTTATACTCAATTCGAATCCTTTGTTTTCCAATGTTCCGTAATTCAAGAAGCGCATTTTACTGTAACCTGAGGTGGACGGAATGGCTGTGTTTTCCATATATTGATTTTTGGTAGAACGGATGTAATAGTCAAATTCAATATTCAGCTTATAATCCATGGCGACCAGATTAATTCCAAAGTTATTTTGATAACATTCTTCCCAACGCAGTTCGCTTAATTCAAGTTCGGCGGGGTACGTGGCGTTTTCTCCCATATAGCTGTAGTTGTATGTGTTGTACCGGTTATAAAACAAATAATCTTTTTTGGGCGCTTTTCCTGTGATTCCCCACGAAGCTCTCAACGAAAAGTCGTCCAGCCATGTCCAATCTTTCATAAACGATTCTCCCGAAATGCGGTAACGACCGGAAACAGCGGGGAACAGCCCGTACCGGTAATTTTTACCAAAGCGGGAATCTCCGTTATAAGCAATATTTCCGAAGACAGTGTACCGGTCTAAAAAAGTATAATTCACATTTGCATAGGTACTGACAGTACGCTGTTGTCCGAATTCCGATTTGATTTCGCCGCCCGGATAGATGCGTGATTCGATCGACGGGTCTTTCAGCAGTGGAGAAGCCAGATTGGACGTGGCTGCATAATATGAATAGCTGGAACGGTCGTACGTGTTTACTCCTATTAGACCGATGAGGCGATGTCTGTCCTGGTCTTCATTTTGAGGCGTAAAAAATAGTTTATTAAACGTTTGAATAACAAAAGACTCATCATCTTTTTCCGAAGTCCAGTTTGTTTGATTATTCCACCACTGCAAACCGGTGGCTGTTTGCGGCAGGAATTTTTTCCTTTTATCGTTTCCGGCGTCGAAAGCGACGTCGACAGTATATCTCCATGTCAAATTCGGGACATAGGCTATATTCAAGTGAGGAATAATCTTCTCGCTAATAATGGTATATTCCCCGTCGCGAGCCATAGCAACCGGATTAAATACCCCGGGATAACTTCCCTGCAGATTGGAAACAGGCGTGAAATACAACGGAGTTTGTTCGCCTCGCTCGTTGATATAGTAAATACTCTGGTTCGGCATTTTTTTATACGCATGTGTGCGTACGTCATACTTGTCTTTATCGTCGTTCGGAACAAAATTCCGTTGGTTATTGGAATGAGTATAGGCTATATCGGCGCTAAAACGTAGTTTATCGGAAACAAAGTAGTCCAAGTTCATACGGGTGTTGATCCGCTGCAACCCGGTTTCGATCGTATTTCCTTTTTGGTCGTAGTAACCGGTTGAAAAAGAATAACGCACCTTATTGCTTCCTCCTCGTACCGACAGGTTGTAATCTTGCGCGTATCCGGTTTGTGAAACGGCTTTTACCCAATCGGTATTATTGGAATAATTGTAATAGTATTCAGGGTTATTCGGGTCGTAAGCAACTTCGGGATGTACCAACGGATCTAAGATTTCTCCTCTATTTAAATGGGCTTCGAGGATCATCGTGGACCATTCGTCACCGGTGAGCGTTGGTACCGCAGGTGGGAGCGGAGAGAGCGAATAAGTACCTCTGAATGTCACTTTCGGAGGAGACACAGTTCCCCGTTGGGTAGTGATTTGCAATACGCCGTTGGCCGCTTTCGAACCCCAGATTGCTGTTGCTGCTGCATCTTTTAAGACGACAATGTCTTTAATATCGGCAGGCGCTACGTTCAACAACTGTGAAAATTCTTCTTCGCTGGCCGTGCTGAAATCGAAATCAGCACCTATTTCCGTTTCAAGAGGGATACCGTCGACTACAATCATCGGCTGGTTGTCTCCATTAATAGAAGTTGTTCCACGAATACGGATCGACATCCCGCTGCCGGGGTCGCCGGCATTACTTACGATATCTATACCCGCCATTCGTCCTTGAATGGCTTCGTCGATAGAGGCTACGTGCAAATCGGCTATTTCACCTGCGCTCAGTTTAGCAATCGACATGGATATGTCGCGGTCGTCGATTTGCAGGTTTCCGACCGTAGATTTGGGTTTTGCCGTAATCACGACTTCCGAGAGCATTTGGTTGTCTTCTTCCAACTCTATTTTTATAGCCGTATTTGATCCGACAGGGATTTCTTTGGTTTTATATCCCATATACGAAATCACTAATTTGTTTCTCGTATCGGTTACATTCAAACTGAAATTTCCATCCAGATTAGTTACCGTACTGGAAACAGTCCGGTCATCGGAATTTCTTTCTACAACAGAAGCTTGAATAAGCGGCAACTTATCTTGTGCAGAGATGACTGTTCCTCGTATCAGGGCTTTTTGTTGTGCAGATACATTCGTAGAAAGCAGAATGAATAAGCAGAATAATATACCTTCTAAGCTAAATAACTGTTTCATATTTTATAGTGTTTTTCCCAATTAATATTGATTATTCTTCCGGATTTTTTTCTTCAAAGATGAAAAAGTTATTTATCTCGTGAAGTATGGCTTTACAAGCAATCCGGTTGCTTCTGAAATTATCCTGCAACGTTGAACCGTTTACCACACCTCGCTGTACACGCATGTTTACGGTTGTTCCGAAAGCACCGTCCACTAATATCTTACTTCCTGATTTCACATCTTGCGGTATAAGATTGAGTAGTCCTGCGGATGTTTTTGTTACTTCAATAAATGTTCGTTCGTTTGTCAGATCCAATGCTTCGTTCGTGATTTTCAGCAAAGTAGGAATCAATAAACGATTCGGTTCCACCGGATTGACGGGATATATATAGGTAAGTCCGTCGTCCACTAAAACTTTTCCTTGTAAAAAATGTGCGTTCACAAATTTGGTCGCTTGCGCCAAATTCTCTTTTTCATCGGACGTAACCAAAGCCAGAGGGCTGATATATCCTCTATTAATAGCTTGGTTCATAGCTGAATTATTCGGTATCAATACGGTATAATAATTTTCGGCATTAATACCGTCTAATTCGTCGGTTTCTGCATTTTTTAAACATCTTTCCACATAATCGACAAACAGACTTGTATTGGGGTTTTCTTTCCGTGCTCTGTCTAAATATTTCCAGAGCTTTAAATCCTGCCAGCGATTGTCATCGACAGCTGTTTCGCGGGACGAATACTGGAGCATCCGGTCCACATTATAAACCGTGCCGTTGATGTAGTCGTCGACTTTTGTCAGGGTTACATACGTATTATCCTCTATATTTCCGGCGGCTTGCAGTTGATTATTTTTGAAACGAACGGCGTCGCCGTAATAACTTACTGTAAATCCCCAATCGTCGTAGTTGGAGATTTTTCCTTTTGAAAAATCGTTTACTTCCGATTCGATTTCATTATTTTTCAATCCGGTGAAGATATGTGTACGTATCAAGCGTTTCAATCGATCTTCCGCGCCGGTAGTCATCAACGAATTGGAAAAACCGTTGGAAATCGAATTGTAACTGAATCCGTCTTCCGCCAATAATTCGTCGGAGAAGTTCAACATTGTATATCTTTCTGATAAATAGCCGTTTAATGTGCTTTTCATCAATTCTTCACGAAGTCCGGTTTCATAAAAGTTTACATACGCACGGTTCAATAAAATGTGCGCGGGGTTCAGGAAAATTTCGGAGTAAACCGTTTCAAAATAACGGCTTTTGATTACTTCGTCCGTTTGAAATACAAATCCGTTGCTGGCTACTTTTTTACTCAAAATGCCGGCGTCGTCGAATTTTCGTCCGCGGCTTCCTTCTCCATTGATAAATTCACCGGTTGCATTCACCGTATTTTCATATAGCGAAGGCCAAACCAAATCGGTCACCATGTGCGTGTTGATAAGCGTAGAGATAACTTCCAAAGGTAATTCGTCTATTGTTTTGTAATACTTTAGTATTTTCGTTTTTATAAATTCATTCAATATGTCATTGCGTGGAACGAAGAGCGTATTCCCTGTTTTTTCAGGTTCGTATGTTCCCGTTGCATAAGAATAGACATTTTCCAACAAGGGAGAAAAAGCCGTAGAGGAATAATATTTGAAATGCAAACTGTTCATCATCGAATCCGGCATCATTTTTTGATATTCGTCCAAGTATTCCGGTAATTCATAATAACCTTTAAAAGCAAATTCGCCGGTCACAGTCCGATAGTCTAAAAGGGATTTAAAAGCGCTGTAAGATTCATCTTTCAGTATCCGGTCGATATTTTCAAACGGTTCGTTCACGGTGGATACTTCATGTATAATTCCGTTGCTTGCAGGAATATCGCTATTCAATATAGTTCCTTCCTGTACATTTTTCCCTGTAAATTCCGAACCGGGATAGAAAACATTGTAATCGTAAGCGGTAAGCGGCACCGGAAAAGTATTGAAATAAGTAGATGTGTAAACAGGAAGGTATTTGTAATTCTGCATTGAACTATTATAGCCCCCTTCTACGTTTTGATCAATTACCCACTGATTATTAAATTCCGGATCTTTATAAGGGAGCGAATAAAGATTGGTTTTCCGTTTAAAAGCACCGGATACATATACACCTCCCTGAAAATAATCGCCCAGATGCGACAGCGCCCATTTACTGTAAACAATGGAGTAAGCGACGATCTTAACTATTTCATTCGAAGGAATATCTTCTACGGATGCGTATGATTTTTCTTTCAAATAAGCAGAAAAAGCTTGATCGTTAGGAGCAAAAACAGTGTATAAACCGGCACCTTTCAAAATAGCGGCATAATTTGTCCTGTCTACGCATTGTAAATACAGATTAAATCTTCCTTCTTGTTGCAAGACTTGATAAATCGGGTCTTCCAGCCATTCGGGTCTTTCATAATATTTGTCTCTCTCTTCGTTGCATTGGAGAAAAGTAAAAACACATAAAAGACATAAAAAGAAATTAACATTTATTTTCATTCCAATTATAGTATTAAAAAAATTAACTATTTTAAAAACGGTACAAAGGAAAAATATATTTATATAATATACTATGGAAATTTGTACAATCGTATGGAAATTTGTACATTTTTGG